>JADGGV010000183.1 GCA_019689775.1 Gemmatimonadota bacterium | reverse complement strand
CCCGAGCGACGTCTGGAGCGTGAGCGCCGTGCCGACTGCGTGCGCCGGCGCGACCTCCGTCACCAGCGCGCTGAACTGCGCGGAGTCGGCGACGACGGCGAAGCCCCACACCACGCTGAGGGCTACGACGACCCACACCGGCGCCCCGACCAGCCAGCCGATCGACAGCGCGCACGCGCCGCTCGCGGCCATCGCCCAGGCGGCGACGTTCTCGCGCCCGAGCCGGTCCGCCCATGCGCCGGCCAGCACGGAGCCGATCCCGCCCGCGGCGATCCCGGCGAAGCCGGCCGCGGCGCCGAGCGCGGCGGCCCGGAGGGCGCCGTAGCCGTGGGCGGCGAAGACGTCGCCGAAGAAGAGGCTGAGCGCCGCCCAGCAGGAGTACAGCTCCCACATGTGCCCCAGGTACCCGCCGATCGCGAGGCGCGTCTCGCGGTCGCGGAGCACGGCGCCGACGAGACGCCAGGAGAACGGCCGCCGGGGGAACGGGAACGGGCCATCCCGGTAGGCCAGCGCCACCAGCGCGGCGGCGGCGAGCGCGCCGGCGGAGGTGGTTAGCAGCACGAACGCGACGCCGCCGGCGCCCTCGAGCGCCTTGACGAGGTACGGCGTCGCCTTGCCGACGGTGAGCGCGCCGACGACGATGCCGATGGCGAGGCCGCGGCGGGCGCGGAACCAGGTGGCGGCCATCTTCATGGCGGGCGGGTAGACGCCGGCGAGGAAGAAGCCGGTGAGGAAGCGGAGCGCGAGGGCGACGGCGAAGCCGGGCGCGAGCAGGAGCGCGGCGTTGACGGCGGCGCCGGCCACGGCGGAGACGGCGAAGTAGGCGCGGGACGGGACGAGGTCCGCCAGGTTGAGGACGGCGGCGAGCGCGGTGCCGGCGACGAAGCCGAGCTGCACCGTCTCGGTGAGCGCGGCCGCCTGCTGCGCCGAGAGCCCCCAGGCGGCCTGGAGCTGCGGCGCCACGGCGCTGGCCGTGAGCCAGAGCGACATGCCGAGGAACTCGGCGAGCGCCAGCACGCCGAGCGTCGCCCAGGCGCGCAGCGTCGGCGCCTCGGCGCCGGCGGCGGGGGGCGCGGCGGAGCGGACGTGGGTGGAGGTAGCCATGGGCGGATTGTAGGGGGGCGCGGCGCCCGTGGCGAGGGCCGGCCGCACCGCCCCACCGCCGCCGGGCCCGGCGAGGGGATCCGAGCGGCAGACCCCCTCGCGCTCACGAGGCCTACCGCCGCACCGGCGCCGCGACCTCGACGGCCGCGATCTCCGCTGCCGCGCGCGCCAGGATCTCCGCGAGCCGGCGCACGGACTCGAGCTCGACCCACTCCTCGTCGGCGTGCGCGCCCGCGCCGGTCGGGCCGATGACGACCACGTCGGCGCCGGCGGCGGCAATGAGCGCGGTGTCCATCCAGTACGCGCGTCCGGCGACGGCGGGCGGTCGGCCGAGCACGGCCTCGGCGGCGCGCGCCACGACGCGGGCGGTGGGCGCGTCGACGGCGGTCTCCCAGGGGTCGCGGGCGAGGAGGACGCGCGCCGTCGCCTGGAACGTCGGATCCTGCGCGGCGAGGCGGTCGAGGATCGCGGTCACCTGGCCGAGCGCGTGCTCGGGCGTCTCGCCGGGGAGCGTGCGCCGCTCGATGACGAGGCGGGAGCGGGCGGCGTAGGTGCTCTCGCCGGTGCCGCCCTGGAGGAGCGCGGCGTGCAGCGACGGCGGGCCGAGCAGCGGGTGCGGCGGCGAGCCGCGCAGCTCGGCCTCGAGCCCCTCCAGCTCGCCGAGGACGCGGCCCATGCGCAGGTTCGCGTCGATCCCCAGGTCGAAGCGGCTGCCGTGCGCCGCGCGGCCGACGGTCTCGACCTCGATCCAGCAGAACCCCTTGTGGGCGACGACGAGCTCCAGCTCCGTCGGCTCCGTCACGATGGCGGCGTCCGCCCGGTGGTGGCGCAGCACCTCGGCCATCCCGAGGCTCGCGACCTCCTCGTCGGCGACGAATGCGACGAGCACGTCGCCGGCGGGGCGCGCGTCCGCCTCGGCCAGCGCCTTGACCGCGGCCAGGCAGGCGGCCACGCCGCACTTCATGTCGTACGCGCCCCGGCCGTAGAGGCGGCCGTCGCGGATGGCGCCGGAGAACGGCTCCGCCATCCCCTCGACGCCGACGGTGTCGACGTGCCCGTAGAGCAGGATCGAGCGGCCGCCGCCGCGCCCCTTCAGCATGCCGACCACGCTCGCGCGCCCGGGCTCCGGCTCGTGCACCACGACGGCCAGGCCAAGCCGCTCCAGCTCCGCCGCTAGCCAGCGCGCGATCTCCGCTTCGTTCGACGCTCCCCCGCTGAACGCCGGGTTGACCGAGTCGATCCGCACCAGCTCCGCGAGCGTGCGGGCCGTGTAGTCGCCGTCGATGCGCACCCTTCGCCTCCTTCGCCGCGGGGATCCCGGACGCCGCCCGCCGCGGCCGCGCCGGCGCCGAGCGACGGCCGTGCTCCGGAGGCCGCGGCCCCGGAGCGGCGTCGCGGGATCGTCGCCTCCCATCGCGGGATCGTCCCTTCCCATCGTGGGATCGTCGCTTCCCCTGGATTCGGGCGCGAATGTACCCCGCGCGCCGGAGGTCGGACAAGCCGGCGCGGGCTCCGCCACGCGCCGCGCCAGCCGCCGCGCTGGCGCCGCGCGCCCGGCCCGCCGGTCTGGCCGGCGCGCGGCCGCGTGCGTAACGTGCGCTCACACCGCCACCCGTGCTCCCCCGTCGTCCGTCGGCCTTGACTCGCTCCGGCCGTCCCGCCGCTCGCTTCGCTCCTGCCGGGCCCGCTCACCCCCGCCGCGGGGGCGCGGCGCCGCCCGCTCCGCGTTGTCCGACACGCGGTTCCCGGTCCCCCGACAGCGCGCCGGGCGGGCGCCTCGCATCTTCGAGGCGTCGCGCGACGCGGCGGGAGACCGACCCCGGCGAACCGCACACCATCTCCCCGGCGCGTCCGGTCGCGACATCCCCGGCGGCAGCCCATGGATAACCTCACGAAGCTGGCCGGCCGAGCCGCGCGACGGCTCGGTCCCCGGACGCGTCCCGGCGTCGGCGCCGGCGGTCCGCTGCGCCGCCTCGTCGCGAGCGGCTCGGAGGCGCTCGTCGTCGTCGACGGGGCGCTCCGGATCGCGACGCTGAACGGCGCCGCGGAGCGGCTGTTCGGGCTCACGGCCGCGCGAGTGCGCGGCGCGCGGCTCGAGCGGCTGCTCGAGCGGGAGCCCGCGGCCGCGGGCGGGCCGGCCCTCGGCGGCGCGTTCGCGGTGCGCCCGCGGGAGCCGGGGGCGCTCGGGCGCGCCCCCGCGGTCGGGCTCCGCGGCGACGGCTCCCGGTTCCCGGCGGAGATCGGCGTCGCGGAGCTCGCGGTGGGGCGTCGCCCCTGGTACGTCGTGCTCGTGCGCGACCGCGGCGAGGCGAGCTGGGCGGAGGCGGCGCTGCGCGAGAGCCAGGAGCGGTTCCGCGGCGTGTTCGAGGCCTCGGCGATCGGCTTCGCGCTGGTCGAGACGGACGGCCGCTTCCGCGCGGCCAACCGCTCGCTCTGCGAGATGGTCGGCTACGGCGAGGCCGAGCTGCTGGGCCTGACGTTCCAGCAGATCATGCACCCGGACGACCCGGCGGCGGAGCGGGCGCCGCTCGGCCACGTGCTCGCGGGCGAGCTGGACCGCTATCACCTCGAGGCGCGCTTCGTCCACAAGCGGGGCCACGTGGTCTGGGTCGTGCTCGCGATCTCGCTGGTCCGCGACGCGGGCGGCGCGCCGGCGTACGTGGTCGTGCAGGCCACGGACATCACGCCGCGGAAGGAGGCCGAGCAGGCGCTGGCGCTGCACGCCGCCGAGCTGGAGCGGTCGAACGCGGAGCTCCAGGAGTTCGCCTACGTCGCCTCGCACGACCTCCAGGAGCCGCTGCGGACCGTGGCGAGCTACGCGGAGCTGGTGGCGGAGCGCTACCGCGGGCGGCTCGATGCGCGCGCGGACCGGTGGCTCGGCTACATGGTCGCGGGCGTCCAGCGGATGCGGCAACTGATCGCCGACCTGCTCGCGCTGGCGCAGGTGCGCACGGCCGAGGGCGGCTTCGCGCCGACGGACACGGCCGTGGTGGTCGCGCGGACGTGGGACCGGCTGTACGCGCAGCACGCCGGCATGGACGCGGAGCTGACGACCGGCGCGCTGCCGACGGTGGTGGCCCACCCGGCGCAGCTCGAGCAGGTGTTCCAGAACCTCCTCGGCAACGCGCTCAAGTACCGCCGGCCGGATGTGCCGGCGCGGCTGCGTGTCTCGGCGGCGCGCACCGTCCGCAGCGGCTCGGCGGAATGGGAGTTCACGGTGCGCGACAACGGCATCGGCCTCGACATGGCCTACGCCGAGCGGATCTTCCAGATCTTCCAGCGGCTCCATCGGGACGACGACCACGAGGGGACGGGGATCGGCCTCGCGATCTGCAAGCGCATCGTCGAGCGTCACGGCGGGAGGATCTGGGTGGAGTCGGCTCCCGGCGAGGGCGCCGCGTTCCGATTCACCCTTCCGGAGCGGGAGCGCTGATGCAGAAGGCGATGCAGCCGGCGCGGGTGCGCGCGCGCCGCACGGAGATCCTCCACGTGGAGGACAACACGGCCGAGGCGGAGCTGTTGCGGGACGCGCTCGCCGACTTTCCCGAGCTCACGCTCCGCACCCTGGTCGACGGCGTCGAGGCGCTCGCGTACCTGCGGCGGCCGGACGCGTCCGTGCCCTGCGAGCGGCCCGACCTGATCCTGCTCGATCTCGACCTCCCCCGGCTGGATGGTCGGCGCGTGCTGGCGGAGCTGAAGGCGGATCCGACGCTGCGCATGATCCCCGTGATCGTCCTGTCCGGCTCGTCGCTGGAGGCGGACCTGGTGCTGGCCTATGAGCTGGGAGCGAACGCGTACGTCGTCAAGCCGGCGCAGCTCAACCAGTTCCGCGCCGTCGTCCGCGCGATCTGCGACTTCTGGTGCGGCGCCGCCGCCTCGCCCGTCCGCCGCGGCGCCGCCGGGCGGTGAGCGCCGGGGCGCGGGCATGGTCGCGGATTCGCGCACCGACTCGCTCGCCGCGCTGCTCGTCGAGGACAACCCCGCGGACGCCGAGCTGCTCGCGCTCCGCCTCGAGCCCGACCCGGGCGCGCCCGGCGCCGCGCCCGTCCGGCTCCTGCACGCCGACAGCGCGGGCGCCGCCTGCGCCATGCTGGGCGCCGTGGCGGTCGACGTGGTCATCCTCGACCTGTCGCTCCCCGACGCCCGCTGGCTGGAGGCGCTGCACCGCGTCCGCGCCGCGGCCTCGGACGTGCCCGTGATCGTGCTCACCGGGACCGACGACGAGGCGCTGGCGCTCGAGGCGCTCCGCGCCGGCGCGCAGGACTACGTGCCGAAGCCGCCGCCGGACGGCGCCACGCTGCGCCGCATCCTCGGCTACGCGCGCGAGCGGCAGCACCTGCTGCGCGAGCTCGACCAGGCCGTGCGGACGTCCGAGCTGGCCGCGCTGCGCTGGCGGCTGCTCGCCGAGGTCGGGCGCATCCTCGCCACCGCGGTGCCGACCGATCCCGCGCTGGGCGACGTCGCCGCGCTCCTCGTCCCCGCCGCGGCCGACGCCATCGTGCTCCTCTACGTCGGCGACGACGAAGTGCCGAGCGTGGCCGAGGCGGCGCACGTCGACGCCGACCGCGCCGCCGAGCTGCGTCGCCGCCTGGCCGACCTCCTCGCCACCCCGCTCGAGACGCTCGATGCGCTCCGGCACGGTCCGCTCGAGCCCGCCGCCGCGCCCGGGCCGCTCCTCGCCTCACTCGGGCTCGGCGCCGGGATCGCCGTGCCGCTCAGCGTGGCCGGCCAGGCCCGCGGGCTGCTCGGGCTCGCGGTGCCCGAGGCGCGGCGCGCGGCCGCCGACGACATCGAGTTCTGCCGCTCGCTCGCCGACCGGATCGGCCAGGCGCTCGAGCGCGCCCGGTTGTTCCGCCAGGCGCAGCGCGCCATCGCGGCGCGCGACCGCGCGTTCGGCATCGTCTCCCACGACCTGCGCAACCCGCTCGGCACGATTCAGATCTGCGCCACCGCGCTCCTCGACCCGAAGCCGCCGCCGCTCAGCGGGATCCGCGACATGGCGCGGATCATCCAGCGCTCGGTCGCGTGGATGCAGCAGATCGTGCACGACCTGCTCGACCGGGCCAGCCTGGACGCCGGCCGGCTCGCGCTCGAGCGGCGGCCGACCGCCGCCGCCGAGGTGATCGGCGCCGCGCAGGCGATGTTCGCGCCGGTCGCCGAGGAGGCGGGCCTCGAGTTCCTCGTGGAGAGCGAGCCGGACCTGCCGCACCTCGACGCCGACCCCGACCGCCTCCTCCAGGCGCTCGCGAATCTGCTGAGCAACGCCATGCGCTTCACGCCGGCCGGCGGCCACGTCGCCCTCTCGGTGCGCCGGGCCAGCGAGCGGGAGGCGGCCGCCGCCGGCGCGCCGGGCGCCGTGCGCTTCGCCGTCCGCGATACCGGTCCCGGGATCCCGCCCGAGGACCTGGCGCACGTGTTCGACTGGTTCTGGCAGTCCCGCCGCCGAGGGCGGAGCGGCGCGGGGCTCGGCCTCGCCATCGCGCGCGGGCTGATCGAGGCCCACGGCGGCCGGCTGGCCGTGGACAGCACGCCCGGCCGCGGCACCACGTTCTGGTTCACCATCCCGGCCGGCGTCGAGACGAACGCGCCGGTCCGAGCCTGAGCACGCAGGGCCGAGCATGTCGAAGCAACCGCCAGACGACGGCGCGCCGGGCGCGCTCGTGGAGCTCGGCGCACGGCTCGCCGCGCGGCCGTACGCGCGGCGCGGCGTCGCGATGAGCGCCGAGACGATCCGCATCATCCTGGCCGACGACCACGAGATGGTGCGCGAGGGGCTGCGGCTGCTGCTGCGCGCGGCGCCGGACATCGCCGTGGTCGGCGAGGCCGACAGCGGGCCGGCGGCGCTGGCGCTCGCGCGGCGCGTCGTGCCGGACGTCGTCGTGCTCGACCTCGACATGCCCGGCGGCGACGGCCTCACCACGCTGCGCGAGCTCGGCCAGGCACTGCCGGACGTGCGCGTGCTGATCCTGACGATGTACGCGGAGCGCGACCGCCTCCTCCCGCTCCTCGAGGGCGGCGCGCGCGGCTACCTGACCAAGGAGGCCGCGTCCCAGGAGCTGGTCGAGGCGATCCGCGTCGTCGCCGCGGGCGACGTCTACGTGCGCCCGACCGCGGCGCGCCTGCTCGCCGCCGCCGTCGTGCCGCACCGTACCGCGCAGACGGCCATCGGCCGGTTCCAGGCGCTGAGCGAGCGGGAGCAGACGATCCTGCGGCTCGTCGCGCAGGGGTACAGCGGGGCCGAGATCGCCCGGCAGCTCCGCATCAGCACGAAGACCGTCGCGGCCTACAAGCAGCGCATCGAGGGAAAGCTCGGCCTCGAGCACCGCACCGACTACGTGCGGTTCGCGATCGAGGCCGGGCTCCTCGTCGGCTGAACGGCCGCGCGCCGCGCCCGCGCGCTTTCCGCTTGCCCGGCACGCGCGCGGGCGATTGCGGAAGCCACGCTCCGCGATTGCCCGATACCGCGCCGGCGCGCCGCCGCCGATCCTCCAGGGTGGGGCCATGCGCGCGTCCCCCGCGCGCCCCTCCCCCACCTGTCCCTCGGAGGCGCCATGC
>JADGGV010000182.1 GCA_019689775.1 Gemmatimonadota bacterium | reverse complement strand
GGCGCCCGCTGCGCGGTGGGGGGTGCACATGGTGCACACGGTGTACACCGTGGACGCAGGCCGACGGAGGGACCGTGGCGACGCTCACCGCGCGGATGGACGACGGGCTGAGAGACGAGATCGTCGAGGGCCTCTACGAGCACGTTGCCCCGCACGTGGAGCGGGAGGCCATCGATCAGGCCCAGGCGTACGCGAACCGCGGAGAGCCGTTCTCCGGCGGGCTGTTCTACGCGACCTCCGTGCGCGAGAGCGACGTGGGCGCGCACGTGCGGGCGCTCGAGGAGTGGATCCAGCGGGCGCAGGCAGCGGGATGCACCACCGCCCACGGTTCGTTCGAGTGGTTGCGATGAGGTAACGCCGGTGCCGTCGGCTGCGGTCACCATCACGGCGGCGTCGCCTTCACGGCCCCGGCGCGCCGGCCCGAACGATCCCCCTACAGCACGTTCCCCGGCGCCAGCAGCCCGTTCGGGTCCAGCTCGCGCTTGACCGCGCGCATCATCGCGATCTGGAGCGGCGACATCTGGAGCGGCAGCCAGCGGCGCTTGAGCTTGCCGATCCCGTGCTCGGCGGCGACGGTGCCACCGAGCGCCACCACGTGGCGCAACGTCGCCTCGACGGCGCGCTCGATGCGCTCGAGCTCCGCGGCGTCGCGGGCGATGAAGTTCTGGTGCGGGTGGCCGTTGCCGGCGTGGCCGTAGATGACGGGCGGCTCGATGCCGTGCTCGTCGGCGATGCGGCGCGCGGCGGCGATCGCGTCCGCGAGCCGGCGGTACGGCACGGCCCAGTCGGTCGACACCTTCCGCCCGCCGGCGGCGCGCTGGCGCGCGCCGCGCTCGTTCATCGTGGCGGGGACGGCGTGCCGGCGTCGTCGCGCCTCGCGCAGCGCCGCGTCGTCGTCGTAGACGGCGATGTCGGCGTCGTGGACGCCGTGCGCCTCGGCGAGCTCGAGCCAGGCGTCGAACGGCGGCTCCTCGCCGGGCCCGACCGTCGCCTCGGCGTAGACGAGCGGCGGCGCGGTCTCGGCCGCGAGCTCCTGGAAGATCGCGGCCGCGCGCTCGTCGAAGTACTCGAGGCAGCGCGGGTTGACCTTCGTCGCCTCGCGCGCGGCCGCGACGAAGCCGAGCGCCGCGGCCTCGGTGGGGAAGGGGAGCGCGAAGCCGACGACGCGCGCGGGCCGCGGCAGCAGCGCCAGCTCCGCCTCGAGCACGACGCCGAGCGTGCCCTCGCTGCCGACGAACCAGTCGACCGGGTCGTGGGCGAGCGCGTAGCCGACGGTGTTCTTCTCCAGCCGCGGCCGCCGCAGCTCGACGACCTCGCCGCTCGCGAGCGCGACCTTCAGCCCGAGCACGTGGCGCCGCGTCGGGCCGTAGCGCAGCGTGCGCGCGCCCGACGCGTTGCACGCGACCGCGCCGCCGATCGTGGACTCGACCTCGCTCGTCGGGTCGGGCGCGAACAGCAGGGCGTGCTCGGCCGCGACGCGCGCCAGCTCGGCCACCGGCACGCCCGCCTGCGCGCGGATCGACATCCCGACCGGATCGACGTCCACGATCCGGTCGAGCGCGCGCAGCGAGAGGAGCAGCCCGCGGTCGGTGATCGATGCGCCGGTCGTGCTCGTCTGCCCGCCGGCGGTCGTCACCGGCATCCCCGCCGACACCGCCTCGCGCAGCACCTCCACCGCCTCCGCCTCCGACGCCGGCCGCGCCACCGCCTCGGGGACGAGGTGCAGCCCGGAGGCGTCCTCCGCCACGCTCTCGCGGATGTCCGGGTCCCGTGTGATCCGTGCGCTCATCGGCGCCTCACGCGTCGGCGAAGCAGACGATCGTCGCCGACTTCACGTCCGGGATCGCGAGCAGCTTCTGCCGCAGCGCCGCATCGGCCTTGCCGTCGACCGCGATCGCGGCCAGCGCCTCGCCCCCCTCGGACAGCCGCGCCTGGTGATACTCGGCGATGTTCACGCCCGCGTCGCCCAGCACCGTGCCCACGCGGCCGATCACGCCGGGCACGTCCCGGTTCGTCAGCACGATCAGCGTCGGGCGCGGTCCGCCGCCCACGTTGACGTCCACGCGGAACGCGCCGATCCGCGTCAGCCGCGGCGCCGCGCCCACCGTCGCCGTCCCGGCCACGGTCAGCTCCTGCATCGCGCCGCGCAGGCTGACCTCGACGGTCGAGGGCGGCAACTGCGCGCTCTCGCCGACCGCCAGCTCCATCCCGCGCGCCTCGGCCAGCGTCCGGGCGTTGATCAGGTTCAGCCGCTCCGTCTCGACCACGTCCTCGAGCGCGCCGAGCGCCGCGGCCGCGAGCAGCGCCTCCCGCCCGCCGGCCAGCTCCGGCGCGCAGCGCAGCGTCAGCCGCTGCACCGCGGTCACGCCCTGGTCGGCGAGGATCGCGCGCGCGACCGCCGCCGCCCGCCGGGTCACGCCCATGATCGGCCGCAGCGCCCGCCACGGGTCGTGCCACGGCCCCTCGACCGCGGCCACGTTGACCGCGCGCGAGAAGTCACCCGTCAGCAGCGCATCGCGCACCGCCTCGCACACCTCGACCGCGACGTTGCGCTGCGCCTCCGCCGTGGACGCGCCGATGTGCGGCGAGAGGAAGACGTTCGGCGCGCTCCGCAGCGGGTGGTCCGCCGGGAGCGGCTCCGTCGAGAACACGTCGAGCACCGCGCCGCCGAGGTGCCCGGAGTGCAGCGCATCGAGCAGCGCCGCGTCGTCGACGATGCCGCCCCGCGCCATGTTGACCAGGATCGCGCCCGGCCGCATCCGCCCGATCTCGCGCCGCCCGATCATCCCCCGCGTCTCGTCGGTCAGCGGCGTGTGGATCGTGACGATGTCGCTCTGCTCCAGCAGCGCATCCAGCGTCGGCGCGCGCCGCGCGCGCAGCACCTCGAAGCGCGACTCCGGCACGTACGGATCGTAGCCGACGACGTCGACGCCGAACGCGTGCGCCCGCGTCGCGACCTCGCCGCCGATCCGCCCGACGCCGACGATGCCGAGCGTCCGCCCGCGCAGCTCGCTCCCCAGCAGCTTCGAGCGGTCCCAGCGCCCCTCGCGCATCGACGTCGCCGCCCGCGGCAGGTGCCGCAGCAGCGAGATCATCGCGCCGTAGAACAGCTCCGCCACCGCGACGGTGTTCCCCGCCGGCGCGTTGATCACCGCGATGCCAAGCGCCGTCGCGGCGGCCAGGTCGATGTTGTCCACGCCCACGCCGGCGCGCCCCACGACCCGCAGCCGCCGCCCCTTCTCCAGCAGCTCCCGCGTGATGCGCGTCGCGCTCCGCCCGATGATCGCGTCGTAGTCGGGGATCCGCTCCAGCAGCTCCGGCACGGGGAGCGTCGGCACCTCCTCCACGACGAGGTCCGGCTCCGCCTCCAGCAGCGCCACGCCCTCTCGATCCACCTGGTCGGTGATCAGGATCCGGTATGCCATCAAGCCCGCTCGGTTTTTCGCGTTCGTCTCCCGCCGGCCCGCCCGCCCGGCGGGCGCGCGCAGGCCGCGCGCCCGCGTGAAGGTAGCCGCGCGGCGCGGCGGCTGCCACGGGCCGTACGGCCGAGTGGGGGGACCGGCGGGCTTCCCCGCCCCCGTCGCCCACACGCTTGGCCGCTCGCTCACGCACTCGCCCACTCGCCCACTCAGGCACTCCCCCACTCCGTCGCTTGCGCCCGGCGCGGGCCAGCCCGAGCTTCCCGGTTCCCGCCGCGCGCCGCGGCGTTCGCACATTACCCAGGGGACCCGGTGCCACCGCTCTGGCTCGAGCAGCTCCGGCGCCTCCAGGCGCTGGCGCAGACGGGGCTTCAGTACGGCCGCGACGCCTACGACCTCGAGCGCTACGCGGCGATCCTCGACAGCGTCGACGCGCTCGTCGCCGCGCTCGGCGGGCTGTCCATCGAGGCCGCGCGCGAGGTCTTCGTCCGCGAGACCGGCTACGCGACGCCGAAGATCGACGTCCGCGGCGCCGTCTTCGACGCCGGCCGCATCCTGCTCGTGCGCGAGCGCGCCGACGGCCTCTGGACGCTCCCCGGCGGTTGGGCCGACGTCGGTGAGTCGCCCGCCGAGGCGGTCGCGAAGGAGGTGCGCGAGGAGAGCGGGCTCGAGGTGCGCGTCGCGAAGCTCGCCGCGCTCTGGGACCGCGACCGCCAGGGGCACCCCCCGAACCCTCACCACATCTACAAGGTATTCTTCATCTGCGACGTCGTGGGCGGCGCCGCCGCCGCGGGCGCCGAGACGTCCGACGTCGGCTTCTTCCCGCCCGACGCGCTGCCGCCGCTCTCGCTCGGCCGCGTCACGCCCGCGCAGATCCGCCGCATGTTCGAGCACCACCAGGATCCGTCGCTGCCGACGGACTTCGAGTAGTCCCGCGCCCGGGAGGTACCGCGTCATGGCCGTTCGTCACCTCGTCCTCTGCGCCGCCACGCTCGCCGCTGCCGCGCCGCCGGCCCGCGCCCAGTCCGCGACCGGGGCCCGGCCCGCGCCCGCCGCGCCCCGCGTCACCATCGACACGATTGCGCCCGGCGTGGTGCACGAGGAGCGGTTCATCCCCGACGGGCCGTGGCGCGTGCACGTCGTGCGCGCCGACCTCCGCGGCGGCCGCTACCGCCTCCTCGCCGTCCGCCCCGGCAACGCGCTCCGCGGCCGCGAGCGCCCCAGCGACATGGCCCGCCGCCTCGAGGCCGCCGGCCACGATGTCGTCGCCGGGATCAACGGCGACTTCTTCGACATGAAGAACGGCGAGAACGAGAACAACCAGGTCGTCGACGGCCAGGTGCTGAAGGCGCTGCCGGTCACCGACTCCCCCTGGGACACGTTCCGCAACCCGCACACGCAGTTCGCGGTCGGCGCGGACGGCCGGCCTTACTTCGAGCGCTTCACGTTCGCCGGCACCGTCGAGCGCGCCGGCAGCGACGGCCGCCCCCTCGTGCTCCGCCTCGACGGCGTGAACGAGGTGCCACGCCAGCCCGATGCGCTCGTGCTCTTCACCGCGGCCCGCGACGCCGCGCCCCGGGGCGACACGATCCCCGGCGGCGTCGAGGTCCGCCTCGCCCGCCTGCCGGACGCGCCCGCCCGCGCCGCGAACGGCACGGGCGCCGCCGCCACCGAGCCCGCCGCCGGCGACGCGCTCCCGCTCGGCGGCACGGCTCGCTTCACCGTCGTCGGCGCGCCCGGCGCCATCGGCCGCGACCGGCTCGGTGCCGGCGCCGCCACGCTCGCCGCGTTCGGCGCCGCCCGCCCGCGGCTCGATTCGCTGCTGACCGGGAAGGGGCCGATCACGGTCCGGCTCCGCTTCGACCCCGATCGCGGCCCGCTCTCCCTCGTCGTCGGCGGCTGGCCGCGGCTCCTCGTCCGCGGCACCAGCGTCGCCGCCGGCGCCGACTCCCTCGAGGGCACGTTCCCGCGCTTCTCCGCGCACCGCTACGCGCGCTCCGCCGTCGGCATCTCCCCCGACAGCGCGACGCTCCTTCTCGTCACCGTCGACGGCCCGCCCGAGGGCACGACCGGCGGCTCCAGCGTCGGCATGACGCTCGTCGAGCTCGCCAACCTCATGCGCTCCCTCGGCGCCGCCGACGCCCTCGCGCTCGACGGCGGCGGCTCCTCGACGCTCCTCGCCGGCGACCGCGTCGTCAACGTCCCCAGCGACAGGACCGGCGAGCGCGCGGTGGGCATTTCGTTGTTCGTCGTACGGCGGTTTTGAACCACGGCGGGCACCGAGGGCGCAGAGCCGGAGGGCGCGGAGGGCGGCGGACGTCGTTCCCCCGCCTCACCCGCCCTCCGACTCTCGCGCACACTCCGCCGCGCGCTCCAGCAACAGCGCCCGCTCCCGCGCGTTGCGGGTGAGCGACGCCGCCCGCTCCAGCTCCGCGCGCGCCTCGTCGTAGCGCCCGAGCTTCGCCAGCAGGTCGCCGCGCACGCTCGGGAGCAGATGGTAGCTGCGGAGCGACTTCTCGCCCGCCAGCGCGTCGACGAGCTCGAGCCCCTGCGCCGGCCCGTACGCCATCGCGATCGCGACCGCGCGGTTCAGCTCCACCACGGGCGACGGCGCGAGCCGCGCGAGCGCGCCGTAGAGCGCCGCGATGCGCGGCCAGTCCGTCTCCTCCGCCGTGCGCGCCCGCGCGTGGCAGGCGGCGATCGCGGCCTGGAGCGTGTAGCGGCCGGGCGGGCCGCCCAGCCGCTCGGCGCGCTCGAGCGCGGCCAGCCCGCGCCGGATCAGGAGCTGGTCCCACCGCGCGCGGTCCTGGTCGAGGAGCAGGATCGGCTCGCCGCCCGGGCCGACCCGCGCGCGCAGCCGCGACGCCTGGATCTCCATCAGCGCGACGAGGCCGTGCACCTCCGGCTCCGCCGGCGCCAGCTCCGCCAGGATGCGGCCGAGCCGGAGCGCCTCCTCGCACAGCGCCGGGCGCACCCACGCGTCGCCCGCCGTCGCCGAGTACCCCTCGTTGAAGATCAGATAGACGACCTCGAGCACCGAGGCGAGCCGCGCCTCCAGCTCCTCGCCCCGCGGCACCTCGAACGGCACGCGCGTCTCGGCCAGCGTCCGCTTCGCGCGCACGATCCGCTGCGCCACCGTCGGCGTCGGCACCAGGAACGCCCGCGCGATCTCCTCCGTCGTCAGCCCGCCGAGCAGCCGCAGCGTCAACGCGACGCGACCCTCCGTCGGCAACACCGGGTGGCAGCAGATGAAGACGAGGCGCAGCAGGTCGTCGCCCACCGGATCGTCCAGCGCCGCGTCGAGCGCCGCCTCCGCGCCCTCGAGCCGCTCGTCCAGCTCGGCCGCCAGCTCGCCGTGCTTGCGCTCGACCAGCGTGCTCCGGCGCAGCGCGTCGATCGCGCGCCGCTTCGCCGTCGCCATCAGCCACGCGCCCGGATTGTCCGGCACGCCCGTCTGCGGCCACTTCTCCAGCGCGGCGACGAGCGCGTCCTGCGCCAGGTCCTCGGCCAACCCGACGTCGCCCACCATGCGCGTGAGCCTGGCGATCAGCTTCGCCGACTCGATCCGCCAGACCGCGTCGATCGCGCGATGCGTCTCCGAGGCCGTTCCGGCCATGCGTCCAACTCCTCCCGAGCGTGAGCCGCCGGACCGGCGCGCCCGCCCGCCTTCCCTCGTGACGGCGCGCCGGTGCGCCGCCGCCAGCAAGGCGCCCCGCGCGACGATCCCGCGCCGCGCTACGCCGGCTGGAGCCGCCGCGAGCGCTCCAGCAGCCGCGCGTCGCCGACGCGCTCCGCCCACGCGGCGAACCCGGGCGTCGGCCCCCGCCAGCGCAGCACCTCGACGGAGCGGAACAGCGGCGCGTCCGTGCGCAGCGTCGCCAGCTCCTTGAAGAGCAGCGCCAGCTCGCGCCGCTCGCCGAGCACCTCGGCCGGGAACGCCTCGATCGCGCCGTAGCGCTCGATCAACCGCGCGGCACCGGTGGGGCCGATCCCGGCGATCCCCGGGTAGCCATCCGCCGCGTCACCGACGAGGGCGAGGTAGTCGGGGATCCGCTCCGGCGCCACGCCGAACTTCTCGCGCACGGCCGCCTCGTCGCGCACCGCTCCGGTCTTCCGGTCGACCTGTACGACGCGCTCGCCGCGGACGCACTGCGCCAGGTCCTTGTCCGGCGTCCAGATCCGGACCCGCGCCACCGCCGGGTCCGCCGCCGCCAGCCGCGGGGGGGGCGGCCCCCCCGCGGCGGCGGCGCCCGCCCCCCGGGGGGGGTTTAAAAA
>JADGGV010000181.1 GCA_019689775.1 Gemmatimonadota bacterium | reverse complement strand
CCCGCACCGGCACCCCCATCCGCCGCTCGATCGCCGTGTCCAGCCCCCGGATCAGCGCCCCACCACCGCACATCACGATCCCCCGGTCGATGATGTCCGCCGCCAGCTCCGGCGGCGTGATCTCCAGCGCCCGCCCCACCGCGTCGATGATCGTCTGGATCGGCTCCTGGATGCACTCGCACACCTCGTGCGAGTTGAACGTCGCACCCCGCGGGATCCCGCTCACCAGATCCCGGCCGCGTACCTCCATCTCCCGCAGCTCCGTGTCCGGGATCGCGCACCCCAGGTGCATCTTGATCATCTCCGCCGTCGCCTCGCCGATCAGCAGGTTGTGCTGCTTGCGCGCGTACACGGCGATCGCCTGATCCATCTCGTCACCGGCCACACGGATCGACGCATCCGCCACGATCCCGCCCAGCGCGATCACCGCGATCTCCGTCGTCCCCCCGCCGATGTCGATCACCATGTTCCCCGTCGGCGTGTCCACCGGCATCCCCACGCCGATCGCCGCCGCGATCGGCTCCGCGATCATGTACACCTCCCGCGCGCCCGCCGCCGCCGCCGACGACCGCACCGCCCGCCGCTCCAGCTCCGTGATCCCCGACGGCACCCCCACCACCACCCGCGGGCGCGTCGCCCGGATCCGCCGCGGCATCGCCTGCTTCAAGAACCGCCGCAGCATCGCCTCCGCGATGTCCACGTCCGCGATCACCCCGTCCCGCAGCGGCCGGATCGCCTGCACGTCCGCCGTCGTCCGGCCGAGCATCCGCTTCGCCTCCAGACCGATCGCCCGCACCGAACGATCCGACCGCTGCACGGCGACCACCGATGGTTCGTTCACCACCACACCCCGCCCACGCACGTGCACGAGGGTGTTTCCCGTCCCGAGGTCGACGCCCACGTCGGCCGACCACGGCGCGTTGGGGATCAGCAGCACACCTGCCTCCTGAGCCAGCTCATCGGGGATCGGCCACGCTGGGTGACCGCCGGAACCCTCGACAGACACACCACCACCAGCCGGCTCCGACGGGCCAACCGTCGGTCCGTCCGTCCAGCGCCCACGTGGCGCCACCCGGGCCGGTTGCTCGCGGCCAACCCTGGCGGCCACGGAACCTGCATCGGCGTTGGAGTATCCTCGAGGCTCGGAAGTTCGCCGGGCGCCGGGCGGCACCCGGATGCGGGAACAGATGAAGTGTAATCCACGACGGCACGCCTTGCCAAGGGGCGAGAGCCGCTCGGCCACCCACGGCACCGTCCCGCCGAACGGCTTCGGCAAGCTCGCGATCCAGGCGACGCCGGCGAGGGCGCCCCCCGCCACCGCGCTGGCCAGTCTACGAGGAAGGTCCGGGTCCATGCGGCGTCAGGGCGAAGTGGCTGGGTTGCGGGTGCTGCCCGGGGTCCGCCGGCGGCCCGACGCAGCCGCGCCCGCGGGGCGCACGGGATCCGGCGGCGCACCCGGCGGCCGCGCCGACGGACCTCGCGCCTCGTTGCGACCGAGAATGTCATGCCTGGCTGTGTGCCCGGCCCGCGGTGACGGCGTTGCGAGCGGCGTGGCCGGGATGGTCGGGTGGCGGGCGGCCGCGCGGGCCGGCCCGGGCTCCGGCGCCCCATAGACGCCGGACCCGCCGGCGGCGTCACATCCGGGCGACGGGCGCGCTACGGCACCGCATCGAGGACGCGCCGCTTGCCGAACGGCTCGATGTCGAACGCCTCCGCCTGGCCCTTGTGGGCCAGGGCGCCGCGCACCGTGGCGAGCGCCGTGTAGTAGTCGAGGTAGCGGAAGCCCGAGGTCCCGCCATGCACGAACGCGTACCTCGAGACGGCCTCGCGCCAGCGCGCGAGCGCGCCCGTCACGTCGACGTAGACGTACGGCTCGAAGCCGTCGGCGTCCTCCCAGTTCTCGGCGTACCAGAGCGCGCGGACGCCGCGCCAGGGCGCATGGCCGGTCCGCACCCCCTCCAGCGAGGCCAGCAGCACGGCATCGGTGACGATGGCGCTCGTCGCCGCGTGGTCCTTGTGCAGCCCGTGCTTCCAGTGCGTGATCACGGTGGTCGGCTGCACCTGGCGGATCACGTCGGCGACGTAGCGGCGCGCGGCGGCGTCGTTGGGGATCTCGCCGTCCTTGAACGGCCCGAAGATGACCTCGGCGCCGAGCGCGGCCGCGACGGCCTCGGCCTCGCGCCGCTTCTGCGCGCCGTAGGCTTCCGGGGAGAGCGCCGGGTTGCCGCCCTCGCCCAGCGTCATGTGGAGGATCACGATGCGGTCGCCCCGCTCGTGCTGCTTGACGAGCACCAAGCCGCTGGTAAGCTCCGCGTCGCCGGCGTGCGCGCCGATGGCGAGGATTGTGCGCCGCGCCGGCTGCTGCTGGGCGGCCGCGGGGTGCGTGGCGAGGGTCGGGACCAGGGCAAGGATGAGTGGGAGCGTGCGCGTCCGCACCGGCAGCCTCCGGGAAGGGCGGTGGGGCCCGGCCGGGCGGGCGTGCCCGGCGTCGAGCGCGGCCGGCCTCGCGCCGGCGCGAGGCGGCAAGCTCGGGGACGCGCGCAGCGCCCGCAACGTCACGCCCGCGCGTCGGCTGCCGCCGCCGATCTCCCCCACCCGCGCCCGCGTGCACGGGCCTCGCGACCGCGTCCGTAGCGGCCGTACGCACGCGCGAGCCGCCTACGCCTCGCTCCCCCGCGCGGCGCGGTCGACGAACCACACGGTGCGCGCCGTGCCGCGCACCCAGGCGGCGGGGTAGGGGAGGGCGCGCGCCGCCGCGCCCGCGCCCAGGATCGCGGAGACGACCGCCCACTTCTCCGCGCCCGTCGCCAGGACGTGCACCTCGCGCGCGCCGTCGAGCACCGGCAGCGTCACCGTCACCCGCTCGCGCGGCTCGACGCCGCTGGGCGCCTCCACGGCCACCGCCCAACGCGCGCGCTCCGCGAGGACCGGCGAGCCGGGGAACAGCGACGCCGTGTGGCCATCCGCGCCGACGCCCAGGACCGCGAGGTCGAACGTGTCGAACTCGGCGGCCGGCGCCTCCCGCCCGCCCGCGAAGGCGGCGCGCAGCTCGGCGTCGTAGCGGGCGGCCGCCGCCGCGGCGCCCAGCTCGCCCCGGATGCGCTGCACGTGGTCGGAGGGGATCGGCACGCGCGTGAGCAGCTCGGCGTCCGCGAGCCGGTAGTTGCTGGCCGCGTCCCACGGCGGGACGGCGCGCTCGTCGCCGAAGAAGACGTGGGTGAGCGCCCACGGCACCGCGTCCCGGTGCGTCGTGGCCAGGAGCTGGAAGAGGCGCCGCGGCGTGCGCCCGCCGGGCAGCGCCACCGTGAAGCGGCCGCGGAGCTGCACCGCCTGGTTCGCCGCGCGCGCGAGCGCATCCGCGGCGGCCCGGGCAACCGTTTCCGCATCCTCGCCGACGACGACCTCGACGTCGGGCGGCGCGCTCACCTCGGCTCCAGCTTCTCCGCGTCCTCCGGGCCCCAGGTCCCGGCGGGGTAGGGAAGGACCGGCTCGTCCATCGAGAAGACCGGCGTGTACAGGGCCCAGCTCGCCTCGACCTCGTCCGCGCTCACGAACAGCGTCTGGTCGCCCCGCAGCACGTCCATCAGCAGCGTGTGGTACGCCTCCGGAAGCGCCTCGAACGCCTCGTCGTAGCGGAAGTGCAGCGGGAGCTGACGGACGCGGAACGGCTCGCCCGGCGCCTTCACGTCGAAGTAGAGGCAGAAACCCTCGTTCGGCTGCAACGTCAGCACGAGCGCGTTCCGGTGGATCTCCTCGGACTGCACCATGCGGAACATCCAGACCGGCGCCCGGCGGAACGTGATGACGATCTCGGTCAGGCGCTTCGGCATCCGCTTCCCGGTGCGCAGGAAGAACGGCACCCCGGCCCAGCGCCAGTTCTCGACGTGCAGCCGGAGCGCCACGGACGTCTCCGTGCGCGAGTCGGGCGCCACGCCCGGCTCCTCGCGGTACCCCAGCACGGGCTTGCCGTCGACCACGCCGGCCGTGTACTGCCCGAGCACCAGGTCGTCCGCGCCGATCGGCTTGATCGACCGCAGCACCTTCAGCTTCTCGGCGCGGATCGCGTCCGCCTGGATCGCCGACGGCACGTCCATCGCGATCAGCGCGACGAGCTGCGTCAGGTGGCTCTGCACCATGTCCCGCAGCGCGCCCGCGCGCTCGTAGTAACCGGCCCGCCCCTCGACGCCCAGCTCTTCCGCCACCGTGATCTTGATGTGGTCGATGTGGTCGCGGTTCCAGAGCGTCTCGAACATGTCGTTCGCGAACCGGAACACGAGCAGGTTCTGGACGGTCTCCTTCCCGAGATAGTGGTCGATGCGGTAGATCTGCGTCTCGGCGAAGCACTCGTGCAGCATCCCGTTCAGCCGCCGCGCCGTCTCCAGGTCGCGACCGAACGGCTTCTCGATGACGATCCGCGTCCACCCCGGGCTCTCGTTCAGCCCGACCTTCGCGAGCATCCGCGCCGTCGGCGCGAAGGCCGCCGGCGGCAGCGCGAGGTAGAAGACCCGGTTCTGCGGCAGCTCGAGCCGCTCCTCCACCTCCCCGATGCGCGTGCGCACGGCCTGGAAGTCCTCCACGTCCCCCGTCGGTACTGCCTGATAGTAGACCCACCGCTCGAGCCAGGCGTCCAGCTCGGCCGCGCCCGCCGCCTGCCCGGCAACAGCGCCGCGCACCAGGTCGCGGAAGGCGACGTCGTCCAGTTGCGTGTCCCGCGCGACCCCGAGGATTGCGCAGCCGTGCGCCGTGCGGCCGTCCTGGTACAGCTCGTAGAGCGCCGGTAAGAGCTTGCGCCGCGACAGGTCGCCCGTCGCGCCGAAGACCACGAACGTGCTCGGCTCCAACGGGCCGCCGGCATGAGCGTCGGGCATGGACCGACTCCCCTCTCGCGACGGGGGCGGCTACCTCCGCCGGACCCCCTCGATCACCTTCTTCGCCGTCTCCACCACGCGCTCGGGCGTGAACCCAAACGCCCGCTGCACCGCCGCCGCCGGCGCGGACGTCCCGAACGTCGTCATCCCGATGACGGCGCCGTCGGGGCCGACCCACCGCTCCCAACCGAACGTCGACGCCGCCTCCACGGCGACCCGCGCCCGCACCGCCCGCGGCAGCACGCTCTCGCGGTACGCCTCGTCCTGCCGCTCGAAGAACTGCCAGCACGGCATGCTCACCAGCCGCGAGCGCACGCCCTCGGCAAGCAACCGCTCGTGCGCCGCCGCGCACAGCGCCACCTCGCTCCCCGTCCCGATCAGGATCACCTCCGGCTCGCCGCCGGGCGCGTCCTCGAGGATGTACGCGCCGCGCGCCAGCCCGGCCGCCGACGCGTAGCGCGACCGGTCCAGCGTCGGCACGGCCTGCCGCGTCAGCACCAGGGCCGCCGGCTCGTGCTCCAGGCGCAGGATCGCCTTCCACGCCTCCACCACCTCATTGGCATCCGCCGGCCGCACCACCGCCAGCCCGGGGATCGCGCGCAGCATCGCGAGCTGCTCGATCGGCTGGTGTGTCGGCCCGTCCTCGCCCAGCCCGATCGAGTCGTGCGTGAACACGTGGACCACCGGCAGCTCCATCAGCGCCGACAGCCGGATCGCCGGCTTCGCGTAGTCCGCGAAGACCAGGAACGTCCCGCTGTACGCCCGCAGCGCCGACAGCCCGAGCCCGTTGACCGCCGCGGCCATCGCGTGCTCCCGCACGCCGAAGTGGAAGTTCCGCCCCACGTAGTGGTCCGCCTCGAAGTCGCCGGCGCCCTCGAACGTGAGCAGCGTCTTCGTCGACGGCCACAGGTCCGCCGCCCCGCCGACGACCCACGGCACCTTCTGCGCGATCGCGTTCAACACCTTCCCCGACGCGTCGCGCGTGGCCAGCCCCTTCGCGTCCGCCGGGAACGTCGGCAGCGCCGCGTCCCACCCCGCCGGCAGCTCCCGCCTCCACATCAGCCGGAGCTGCTCCGCCTGCTCCGGGTGCTCCGCGGCGTAGCGCTCGAAGAGCGCCGTCCACGCCTCGCGCAGCTCGCGGCCGCGCCGCCCCGACACCCCCGCCACGTGCTCGCGCACGCCGTCCGGCACCAGGAAGTGCGCGTCGGGGTCCCACCCGTACGCCTCCTTCGCCGCCCGCACCTGGTCCTCGCCCAGCGGCTCGCCGTGCGCCTCCCGCGTATCCTGCCGCTTCGGCGAGCCGTACCCGATGTGGCTGTCCACGATGATCAGCGTCGGCCGGTCCGTCGTCTCGCGGAACGCCGCCAGCGCGCCCCGCAGCGCCGTCAGGTCGTTCGCGTCCGCCACGTGCAGCACGCGCCAACCATAGCCCTCGAAGCGCCGCGCCGTGTCGTCGGTGAACGCCAGCGACGTCGGCCCCTCGATCGTGATGTGGTTGTTGTCGTAGAGCCAGCAGAGGTTCGACAGCCGCAGGTGCCCGGCCAGCGACGCCGCCTCGCCGCACACCCCCTCCATCAGGTCGCCGTCGCCGCACAGCACGTACACGTCGTAGTCGAACAGCGGGAACCCCGGGCGGTTGTACGTCGCCCCCAGCCACTTCGCCGCCGCGGCCAGCCCCACGCTCGTGGCCACGCCCTGCCCGAGCGGCCCCGTCGTCGTCTCGACCCCGCTCGTCAGGTGGTGCTCCGGATGCCCCGGCGTCGCGCTGCCGAGCTGCCGGAAGCGCCGGATCTCCTCCAGCGTCACCGCGCGCCGCTCCTTCCCCCCGGGCTCGCGCACCGCGCGCACCCCCGCCAGGAACAGCATCGAGTACAGCAGCATCGACGCGTGGCCGTTCGACAGGACGAACCGGTCCCGGTTCGGCCAGAGCGGGTCCTCCGGGTCGTAGCGCAGGAAGTCCTGCCAGATCGTGTACATGACCGGCGCGAGCGCCATCGGCGCGCCGGGGTGCCCGGAGTTCGCCGCCTGCACGGCGTCCATGGACAGCGTGCGGATCGTGTCGATGGTCGTCTGGACGATCCCGGGGGTCTTCTCGCTCTGCTCAGGCATGCGCGTCCCTTGCTCCCGATTCGGTGTCGGCCGCCGGCGTCGGCGGCGATGGCGTCTCGTTCCTGCGCCTCGCGCGGGCGGGAGTATCGCCGCTCCGGGGGCCGGCGTCCAGGCCGCGGCCTCCCGGCCGCACCCGCCTCACGCCAGCCGCGCCAGCCCGTACGCCGCCGCGCCCCGCAGCGCCGCGCGTCGCGTCACGACGTGCACCGGGATCCGCGTCATCAGCTCCGTCAGGCGGCCCTTCGACCGGAACGCCGCCAGCAACGGCCCCTCCCGCAGGGCCGGCAGCATGTGCCACGGGATCCCGCCGGCGAGATACACACCCCCCGTCGCCAGCGTCTTGAGCGCCAGGTTCCCGGCCTCCGCGCCCAGGATCGCCACGAACGTCCGCACGGTCTCGACGCACAGCGGGCATGCGGCGGCCGGATCCAGCGCCGCCTCCACGATCACCGGCGTGCGATCCGTCGCCGCCTCCAGGCGCCGCGCCACCTCCGGCGACGCCGCCAGCTCGCCGCGCTCGCGCAGGTAGTCGTAGATGTTCGGGATCCCGATCCCCGAGCAGACCCGCTCGATGCTCGCGTGGCCGTAGCGCGCCCGCACGTGCTCGAGCAGTCCGACCTGGAGCGCGTCGGCCGGCGCGAAGTCCGCGTGCCCGCCCTCCGACGGGTGCGCGCGGTACGCCGTCCCGTCCCACGTCAGGAACGCCTCGCCCAGCCCCGGCC
>JADGGV010000180.1 GCA_019689775.1 Gemmatimonadota bacterium | reverse complement strand
GGACGTGGGCTGGGAGATGTGTATAAGCCACAGCCTCCGGCCCGCCCCCCTCACGCCACCAGCCGTCCGAACGCGTCCACGACCGCCGGGTCGAAGTGGGTGCCGGCGTCGGCGTGGATCTTGGCGATGACCTCGCCGACGGGCCACGCGGGCCGGTAGACGCGCTCGTGCGTGAGGGCGTCGTAGACGTCGGCGACGGCGACGATGCGGGCGGCGATCGGGACCTCCTGGCCGCGCAGCCCGTCGGGGTAGCCGGTGCCGTCCCAGCGCTCGTGGTGGGAGAGGGCGATCTCCTCGGCCATGCGGAGGACCGGCGTGTTGCCGCTCGAGAGGAGGCGCGCGCCGATGCGCGTGTGGCTCTTGATGATCTCGAACTCCGCGGCGGTCAGGCGGCCGGGCTTGAGCAGGATTGCGTCGGGGATGCCGATCTTGCCGACGTCATGGAGCGGCGCGGTGCGGCGGAGCAGCGCGGCGAACTCGGCGCCGAGGCCGAGCTCCGTGGCGATCTCGGCCGACAGCTCCGCGACGCGGTAGGTGTGCTGGCCGGTGTCGTCGTCGCGCAGCTCGGCGGCCTGCGCCAGGCGGGCGAGGATGTCGAGGTGGGCGTCGCGCAGCTCGGCGGTGCGCTTCTGGACCTCGGCCTCGAGGCGCGCGTTCTGCTCGTGCAGCGCGCGGTAGAAGAAGCGGGTCTCGAGGAGGTTGCGGATGCGGAGTCCGACCTCGACGGGCGAGAACGGCTTGGTGAGGAAGTCGCGCGCGCCGGCCTGGAGCGCCCGGTTCTTCGTCTGCTCGTCGGTGTCGCCGGTGAGCACGAGCACCGGGAGGTAGGTGCTGCGCGGGACCGTGTCGGCCACGTACCGGAGCAGGCTGAACCCGTCCGTGGCCGGCATGTTGAGGTCGACGATCAGGAGGTCCGGCTGGAGCTCGGGGAGCAGCGCCAGCGCCTGGTCGGCGGCGGTCACCAGGTGGATGTCGGTGTAGCCGGAGGCGCGCAGGGAGCGATCGAGGAGCCGCAGGACGGCGTGGTCGTCGTCGACGATGAGGATGCGGGCGGCGCCGAGCCCGGCGGGAGCCTGGACGGCCGTCGTCCACGCGTTCATGGGAGCCGCTCCGTGAGCCAGGCGATGGCGTCGTCGCGCGCGGTGAACGCCTCGACCTGCACGCCGCCGAGCGACGCGGTGATCGTGCGGAGCCTCGCCATGCCGAACTGCACGCCGGGCCGCGCGAGCACGGCGACGCGGCCGCCGAACGCGGGGCGGTGCTGGACGTAGAGTTCGGCGAGCTTCCGTGCCTCATCGGCCGTCGGCACGTAGTCCAGCTCGCGGATGTCGATCAGCCCGGCGAACCCCGGGCGGGCGGCGAGTTCGGCGGCGAGCCGGCGCAGCATCGTCGCACAGTAGGCGTAGTCCCCCGGTCCGCTCATGACGATCTCGACGATCGCGTCGGGTCGGACGACGACGGTGGCGTCCATCACCAGCTCCGTGATGGCCATGGCCCCTCCTCAGGCAAGCATGGATCCACGGTAACGCGATCGCGGGCCGGCATGGTGAGGGATCGGTGCGGATTGTGTAAGGATTCCGTGAAGGTCTCGGGCGGCGTCGCGGCGCGCTCGGCGCGGCGGTCCGGAACCTGCCACGCTCCGCGCGGCTGAGGCGCGCCGGCACGAGCAGCCCGACGATGGCCGGGAGCGGCAGGCCGGTTCCAGGACCGGCCCGCGGCGGGCTCGCGCGCGCAGCCGGGCGGTGGGCGACCACGGCGCGGTGTTGGGGTAAACAGGATCCGACCCTCGATCGCGGCGAACGGCGCCAGGATCGCCGCCACGACGAATTTCGCCGGAATGAAGCGGACCTCCCCGTCGCCTCAGGCCGTGCGGACGACGATGCGGCATCGAGCGACGACGTCGACGGAGCCCCCGCGGCCGAGCCGGCTCCGCGGGCCCGTCCCGAGGGGGTCCGCCCCGATGTCACCCCCGCAGGGAGGGCGGACGTGAAGCGTATCATCCTCGTATCGAACCGGCTCCCGGTCACCGTCGAGCACGGCGCGGATGGGTTCACGGTCACGCGCAGCGTGGGCGGGCTCGCCACGGCGCTGCGCGGGGCGCACGCGTGGGCCGACGCCGTGTGGATCGGGTGGCCGGGTGCGTGCGGCCCGCTGGACGAGCACCGCCGCGCGCGGCTGGACCTGGAGCTCGCCCGGCTCGGCACCGTGCCGGTCCACCTCAGTGCGGAGGAGGTCGCCGGCTTCTACGACGGGTTCGCGAACGGCCTGCTCTGGCCGCTCTTCCACTACATCACCGGGGTGCTGCCGCTCCGCCTCGAGGGGTGGAGGGAGTACCAGGAGGTGAACGCCCGGTTCGCCGACGCCGTCGCACGCAACTACCGGCCCGACGACCTCGTCTGGGTCCACGACTACCAGCTCATGCTGGTCCCGGGCATGCTGCGACGACGGCTCCCCGAGGCGCGGATCGGGTTCTTCCTCCACATCCCGTTCCCGAGCGTCGAGCTCTTCGCCACGCTGCCGCACCGCGAGAAACTCCTCGAGGGCCTGCTCGGCAGCGACCTCGTCGGCTTCCACACGGACGCGTACCGCCGCCACTTCGCCGACTCCGTGCACCGCATCCTGGGCGCCCGCACGGACCCGTACCGCATCCGCCACGCGGGGCGCGACGTGCGCCTCGGCACGTTCCCGATCGGCGTCGACCCGGCCGTCTTCGCGGAGGGCGGGCAGCGCCAGGACGTCGCCCGGGAGGTGGCCGCGCTGCGCGGCGACGGCTCCTGCAAGCTGCTCGTGGGCATCGACCGGCTGGACTACACGAAGGGGATCTCGCGCCGGCTGCTCGCCTTCGACGCGCTGCTCGCGAACCGGCCGGAATGGCGCGGCCGCGTGCGCCTGGTGCAGATCGCCGTCCCGTCCCGCACCGGCGTGCGCGCCTACACGCGCTTGCGCAACGAGGTGGATGCCCTCGTCGGCCGCATCAACGGCACCTACGGCACCGCGCACTGGACGCCCGTCCACTACATCAACCGCGCCGTGCCGCAGACGCAGCTCTTCGCGTTCTACCGCGCCGCGGACGCCATGCTCGTCACGCCGCTGCGCGACGGCATGAACCTCGTCGCCAAGGAGTTCGTGGCCACGCGCACGGACGAGGACGGCGTGCTCGTGCTGAGCGAATTCGCCGGCGCCGCCGCCGAGCTGACCGAGGCCGTGCTCGTCAACCCCTACGACGTCGAGCGCACCGCGGAGGCCTACCACCGCGCGCTGACCATGCCCGCGCCCGAGCGGCAGGCGCGCATGCGCGCGCTGCGGCGCCACGTCCTCGAGAACGACGTCTACTCCTGGGCCGACTCGTTCCTCCGCGCGCTCGCGATCGACCGGAGCACGAGCGTCAAGCCGACGTTCGCGCCCTGGCCGCCGCGGCGGACGCCGGCGGGCGGCGTCGCGACCCGCTCGAGGTCGTAGCGCCGCGACGGCTCGGAGGCCCGAGCTTCTCGCGCGCGCTGCGGGCGCCGGCGTGCAGTCGCCGCCGGGGGTGAGCGACGTCTCGTAGCGGGTGCCGACGATCGGGTAGGCGCCGAAGCGCTCGCAGAAGCGGAGCCGCGCGGCGTTCTGGCGGAGGATCTCGGGGTTGCGGCAGAGCGCCGGGTCGTCGGGGAGCGCCTCGAGGAAGATCCCCACGCAGCCGAGCGCACGCGCCTCGTCGCGCACGCGGGCGCAGAGCGCGCCGCCCAACCCCGCCCGAAAGGTAGCACCGCGCGCGGAGCGGGACGAGCCGTCGCCGGGCGCGCGCCGCCCGCCTCAGCCCGCGCGGCGGTGGCGTGGCGTGCGCGGCGGGTGCAGCGCGACGCCTTCGGCGGCGCCGCCGGCCGCGGGCGCGAGCTTCGGCAGCTCCTCGGCGGCGAGCCGGTCGAGCAGCATGATGTAAAGGGGATCCTCGAGCGCGGCGGGGACGCCCGCCATCTCCACGTAGAGCGCACTCGCCTGCGCGACGGAGTGGGTGTCGGCCAGCTCCCGCGCGAAGCGGAGGGCGTGGCGCACGTGCAGCGCGACCAGCCCGGCCTGCGTCGCGCCCGTGGCGAGCTCGATCCAGCGCCGCAGCTCGTGGTTGACCCGGCCGCGCAGCCGTCGGCGGATGCTCGCCAGGAGCGAGCGCGCGTCCGCGGGCGGCTTCGGCTCGCCGACGACGAACCGGCGCGCCTCGGCCGGCGCGCGCTCGCCCAGCGCCGCGAGCACCCGATAGGTGAGCAGCTCGCCGTGCGCGCTCGTCAGCCCATGGAGCCGCAGGTAGATGTCGAGCATCCGCTCCGGCGTGACGCGCTCCGCGCCGAGCCGGATGAACTCCAGCGCGCTCGTCACGTGGAACTGCACGGCCTCCTCACGTGCCACCGCCGCCACCACCTCCAGCTCGCGACGCTTCGAGACGGCAAGCTTTCCGGATCGACGTGGGCTCATGGGCGCTCCGTGGGCTCCCGGGGTGGATTGGAAGGAGGCGTCCACCCGTGCAAGCGGCGTTCCCCGCCGGCTCCCCGCCCGGGCGGCGCCGAACGCGGCCCGCGCGGGCGCGGTCGGCCGCGCGCCGTCGGCGTTCCGCCATGGGGCTTGCGCGACGGCCGTCGCCCTCACGCCGCCACCAATTTGCCGTCCGGCGACCACTTTTTTCCGACGCGGCCCCCGTGTATCGTGGGGGCGCGATCCTCACATTCCCGGGGCGCGAGCCGCTCGGCGCCGCGCCCCGGCCGAAGCGACCAATGAGCGACGGGACGATTCCCGGCGGAGCGCCGTCGTGATGCTGCACGGCCGACTCTACCCGGCACGGTTGGCGGGCTTCCCGGGGCGCGGGCGCGTGGATGTGGTGCGCTCCGCCCGGGGGAAGATCGGCGAGGGGCTCTTCCACCTCGGGCCGGAGCACGTGGAGGCGTGGACGGACGCGGCCGTCGCCGGCGCCCTCGTCGACTTCGAGGGCGAGGTCTTCGACGGCTCGACGCAGCGCCACCTCCGCTTCGAGGTCGTCGTCCGCCTGCTGGACGTGGGCGAGTCCGGCGCGCTCGTGCGCTTCGAGTCCCTCGGCAACCCGTATCGGATCCGCAAGCCGCCGCTCGGGGTGGAGGGCCGGCCGTGAGCGATGCGGACCGCTACTACGAGACGCTGGAGCTGCGTCCCGGCGCCTCGCTCGAGGAGATCAAGCGCGCCTACCGCGAGCTGTGCCAGGTGTGGCACCCGGACCGGTTCGCGGACAAGCCGCATCTCCAGGCCCGCGCCCACGAGAAGCTGGCCGCGATCAACGAAGCGTACCGCGAGCTGTTGCGCCGGGCGCCCGGCGGCGGCCGCGACGACGCCGCCGCGGACGGGGATGGGCGCACGCGGTCGGAGGAGGCCCGGTGGCAGGCGGGCGGCGCCGCCAGGCCGGGCGCCGCCGCGGCCGCGTCCGACGGCCCGGCGGCAGACCGCGGTCCCGCGGGCGGGACGCGGGCGGGGACGACGTGGCCGCGAGGCGGCTCGTCGCTCGCGCGGGCGCACGCCTGGGTCGTGCGGCATGCGCCCGTGCTCGCCGCCTCCCTGCTGACCGCCGGGCTGCTGCCGCCGCTGCAGCTCGCGGCGGGCGCGCTCGCCCTCGCCTGCATCGCCGTGCGCTGGCAGGCGCGCCGGCCGACCCGGCGCCGCGAGCGGCTCGAGGTCGCGGCCGGGCTCGGCGCCGCGGCGGTCCTCCTCACCTGGGGCATCGCGGCGACGCTCTTCGGGCCGAGGCCCGGAGAGTTGGCGTCGATCGACGGCCGGCTGCGACTCCGCACGGTCGCGATCGGGGAGACGCACGCCTGCGGCGTGGACGACGCCGGCGTCGCCTACTGCTGGGGGGCCAACTTCGCCGGCCAGCTCGGTCGTGCCGGCGGTCCACTCTCATGCATCGGCGCGGCGGGCGATCCCGTGCCCTGCGCGCCGCGCCCGGAGCGGATCGCGGGGGAGGGGCGCTACGCCGCCGTCGTGACCGGCATCGACCACACCTGCGCCCTCGACCGGACCGGCGCGGCGTGGTGCTGGGGCGCCGGCTTCGCGGGGCAGCGCGGGGATGGCTCGACGGCGGACGCGGCCGAGCCGCGGCGCGTGGCCACGGATGCGCGCTTCGTCGCGCTCTCGGCGCTCGGGCAGCACACCTGCGGACTCACGGCCGACGGCGTCGCCTACTGTTGGGGCAGCGACACGGACGGGCAACTGGGCGAGCCGCTCGAGCGCGAGCCGTGCCGGCTCGGCTCGACGTCGTTCGCCTGCGGCCGGCGCCCCGTCCGCGTGCCGGGTGGCCCGTGGCGCGCGATCGCGGCGGGCGGGAGCCACACCTGCGCACTCGCCGCCGATGGCGCCGCTTACTGCTGGGGCTCGAACCGCTCGGGCCAGCTCGGGTCGCCGGCGGTGCCCCGCTGCCGGCGCGACGGCGTGAGCTATCCGTGCGCCGTGCATCCCGTCGCCGTGGAAGGCGGGCGGCGCTTCACGCGCATCGCGGCCGGCGCCGCGCACACCTGCGCGCTCACGGCGGATGGCGCGGCGTACTGCTGGGGCCGCAACGACGCCGGCCAGCTCGGCATCGGCTCGACCGTCGGCGCGGCCCAGCCCACGCGCATCCCGGGCGTCGCGTTCACCGACATCGCCGCCGGCGGCTTCCACACCTGCGGGCTCGCCCCTGGCGGCCGCGTGCTCTGCTGGGGGCGCGACGCGGACGGCGAACTGCGCGGGAACGCACCAGCGGAACGCTGCGGCGACGTCGCCTGCCGCACGCGCCCGGCGCCGGCGGACCTCACCCGCGCCCGCACGATCGCCGCCGGCTTCGCCGCGACGTGCGCGCTCGCGGAGGACTTCCAGGGCTGCTGGGGGCGAGACGACTTCGGGCAGCTCGGCGCCGGGCGCGTGGATGCGGCCGCGCCGCGCGATCGCGCGCCGCGCCCCGGCACGACGCTCGGGCGCCTCATCGCCGACCTCGCCTCGCTGCCCCACCGCCTGCTGTGGCGCGTGCGCTCGACGCTCGAGCACGCGGCGGACCGGATCCAGCGTCCGCAGCCGTGAGCGCGGCCCCGGCGCCGTGAGCCGGCGTCAGCCCCGCTAAAGTCCCGAAACCGAGTGGTCGATATAAGCCACAGGTTTTCCGGACATCCCATCCGGATGCCGTCGAATCCTCGACCGCCCGCCACGTTGGGCCCCACGAGCCGGTAATCCGTAGGAGCAACGCCATGCTCAAGGCGCGTGTCCGAGAGGGGTTCACCCTTCTCGAGTTGGTCGCGGTGGTGGTCATCATCGGCCTGCTGGCCGCGATGGCGATCCCGAAGTACTTCAAGTCGCGGGAACGCGCCTACTTCACCACGCTGCGCAGCGATCTGCGCAACCTCGCCACGGCCGAGGAGCTGTACTACTCCTCGCAGCGCCAATACACGGGCACGACCTCGGATCTGGGCGAGTTCCAGCCGTCGAAGGGCGTGACGTTCACGTTCTCCGCGGCGACGACGACGGGGTACGCCGTGGTCGCGTCGCACGACAACCTGGTCGCCGGCTCGCAGGGGTGCGCGTTCAAGGCCGGCGATGCGGCCGACCCGTCCGGCTACACGCTCACGGCGGGGATCATCGTCTGCAAGGGCGAATAGCCGCTCCGCGGCGGCTCGAGCGACGGCCCCGCCCCCCGCCCCCCCGCCGCCCGGCCCCCCCCCCGCCCCGGCGCCACGCCGCGCGGCGCCT
>JADGGV010000179.1 GCA_019689775.1 Gemmatimonadota bacterium | reverse complement strand
GTGCTGCGGGGTGGGCGGGAGCTGCGGCTCGGAGGACCCGATCACGCGGGATCTGTACGACGCGGCGACGACGGCGGCGCTGCCGGAGGCGGCGGTGCTCGCGTCGCTGGGGTGCGGCAACCCGACGGCGCTGGCCGAGCTGAAGCCGGGCGAGGTGGTGCTGGACCTGGGGAGTGGCGGCGGGATCGACGTGCTGCTCTCGGCGAAGCGCGTGGGGCCGACGGGGAAGGTGTACGGCCTGGACATGACGGACGAGATGCTGGCGCTGGCGCGGGCGAACGCGGCGGAGGCCGGCGCCACGAACGTGGAGTTCCTGAAGGGGCACATCGAGGAGATCCCGCTGCCGGACGCGAGCGTGGACGTGATCATCTCGAACTGCGTGATCAACCTGTCGGGCGACAAGCGGAGGGTGCTCGCGGAGGCGTTCCGTGTGCTCAAGCCGGGTGGCCGCTTCGCGGTGTCGGACGTGGTGGTCCGGGGCGAGGTGCCGGCGGCGGTGCGGCGCAGCATGGAGCTGTGGATCGGGTGCGTGGCGGGCGCGCTCGAGGAGGCGGAGTTCGAGCGGCTCCTGAGGGAAATCGGCTTCGAGTCGCCGTCGATCGAGCCGACGCGGGTTTACGATGTCGAGGACGCCCGGGCCTTCCTCGAGGAGGCGGGGCTGGACGTGGAGGCGTTGCGGGCTGCGGTGGAGGGCCGGTTCATGGCGGCGTTCGTCCGGGCGACGAAGCCGGCGCGGCCGGTCCTCGAGCCGAAGCCGGCCTGTTGCGCGCCGGACTGCTGCGCGTGACCGTCGGCGCGAGTCGGGGTCGAGCTCGCGAGCGTCGCTCCAGCGCGCCGGCGGGGGCGTGGGGGTGGCGTACGCCGCCGGGGCGTCGGATCCCGCAACGCAAATCGGGGTAAGCCCTTGAGTGCCGCCGTCGCCCTGGCGGCGGCGTGCCGCTCCACGTCCCGCTGGTACGCGCGTTGCACCGATGGGACGGGAAAGGGCAGGGTGGTCCCCGCCAATCGGGAAGCGTCGTGCAGCCCCTAGTCGTCTGTCTCTCCAGCTTCGGCGGGTCGCTCGCGGGGAGCGTCGTGCCGATCATCAGCTCCGAGGCGATCCTTTTCGGCCTGGCTGCGACCGCGCCCGCGGCCCTCGCCACCCCGATCCTCCTCCTTGGCGTGCTCGGCCAGATGGTCGGCAAGACCGCGTTCTTCCTGGCGGGGCGCGGCGTGTTCCGGCTCCCGCGGGGGAAGCGCTGGGAGCGGGTAACCGACGTCGCGGCCCGGCTCGAGCGGCACCGCCGCCTGGCCGGCGTTATCCTCTTCGCCAGCGCGCTCGCCGGCGTGCCACCGTTCTTCCTGATGCCGGTGGCGTGCGGGATGATCGGGCTGAGCCTCCCGCTGTTCCTGGTGCTCGGCACCGCCGGCCGCCTGGTCCGCTTCGGCGCGATCGTCTACTTCCCGCACCTCCTCACGGGGCTGTTCGCGTAGGTGATCCGCCCGCCGGCGCTTGCGCGATCCGGCCGGCGCGCGCATCGTTCCGCTCGCCCCGGCCGCCCACCCCCGCGGCGGGGCCCGGCGCCGCCACCCGGCCCGCCCGGCCCGCGGCCGGCTCACCCGCCGCGGCGCCTTCCGCCGGTTCCCGAGGTTTCGCTCATGATGTGCACGATGGCGTGCCGCCGCGACGCCCCGGGCGCGCCGCGCCCGCGTGCCGCCCGCCGTCGCGCCGCGGCGGTGGGCGTGCCACTCCTCGCGCTCCTGCTGTGCCTCGCGCCCGCATCCGCCCTGCGGGCGCAGGCGACGGTCCCGTCCGCCGCCGCCCGGCCGGACCCCGCCGCGTCGCGCCCCGACTCCTCCGCGGCGCAGGCTCGTCCCGCCGCGCCGGACTCCGCCGCCGCCGACTCGCTCGGCGCCGCGCTCCTCCCGGGCGTCACGTTCCCGCAGCGCCCGGCGCCGGGCGTCCACCACGTCGACGAGGCCGGCGTGATCGACCCGGCGGACGCGCGGCGGCTCGACGCGCTGGCCGAGGCGCTGCTCCGCGACGAGCACGTGCCGCTACTCGTGGTCACGCTGAAGGACCTTGCCTCCCACGGCGCCGTCGGCACGCCGATCGAGCGTTACGCCGCGGCCCTGTTCCGCGAGTGGCGCATGGGGACGGCGGAGCGGGACGTGGGCATGCTCCTCCTCGTCTCCGTCGGCGACCGGCGCGCGCGCATCGAGCTCGGCGCCGGCTGGGGCCACGCCTACGACGCGACGACGCTGACGGTCATGAACACGCTGATCCTGCCGCGCTTCCGCGAGGGCCGCTACTCGGAGGGCGTGCTGGCGGGCGTCCGCGGGCTGGACGCCATGGCGCGCGGCCGGCCGCTTCCATCCCCGCCCACGCCGTGGTGGCAGTGGCCGCTGACCGGCGCGATCTTCCTCGGCGTCTCCGGCATCGTCTACTCCGTGGTCAACAGCGGGCGCTACGGCTGGGCGTACTCGATCGCCTCCGGCCTCGTCGGTCTGGTGTCGCTGCTGCTCGCGGTCCGCGCCGAGGCGCGCGACGAACGGTCGCGCACGTGATCACGCCGCGGGGTTCCGCGCCCATCACCGCCGCGCCATATTCCCGCCCGATCCCCGAACGCCGCCTACGCCCCGCCGGAGGTGTCTCGATGCGCGCGCCCGTCCTCGCCGCCGTCCTGCTGACCACGCTCGCGCCGGCCGCGCCCGCCCAGACGCCGGCCGCGCCCGCCCCGGCGCCCGCCGCCGCGGCCGCGCCGGGCGACGGCATCGTCGGCTACTACCGCTACCCGACGATCCGCGGCAACACCATCGTCTTCACGGCCGAGGGCGATCTCTGGACGGTGCCGGTGAGCGGCGGCGTGGCCCGGCGGCTGACCTCGCACCCGGCGGAGGAGAGCCATCCGGCGATCTCGCCGGACGGGAAGACGCTCGCGTTCACCGCCTCGTACGAGGGCCCGGCCGAGGTCTACACGATGCCGCTCTCCGGCGGCGTGCCGGTGCGCCGCACGTGGGATGGCGACCGGCGCGGCGACCTCGTCGTCGGCTGGACGCCGGACGGCCGCATCCTCTACTCGACGTCGCGCTACTCGACGCTGCCGCAGGTGCAGCTCGTGGCGCTCGACACCGCGACCGGCCGGCGCGAGCTGCTCCCGCTCGCGCAGGCGTGGGATGGCGCGTTCGACCCCGCCACCGGCGCGCTCTTCTTCACCCGCCTCGCGCCGCAATCGAGCCACACGCGCCGCTACCGCGGCGGGACGGCGCAGAGCATCTACCGCTGGGATCCCGCCGGCGGCGCGGCGCTCAAGGCCGCCCCCGGCGGCGGAGGAAACGGCGCCGTCCAGGCCGCGCGCGGCGGTGGTGGCAACGGCGTCGCCCCGATCGCGCCCGGCGGGGGAGGGAACCGCGTCGCCGCGGCCGCGCCCGCCGAGGCGCTGCCGCTGACCGCCGACTACACCGGCACCAGCCGGACCCCGATGCCGTTCGGCGGGCGCATCTACTTCGCCTCCGATCGCGACGGCGCGATGAACATCTGGTCGATGCGGCCGGACGGCTCGGACCTGCGCCAGCACACCACGCACAAGGACTTCGACCTGAAGTCGCCGGCGATGGACGACGGGCGCATCGTCTACCAGTACGGCGCCGACCTCTGGCTCCTCGACACACGCACCGGCGAGGACCACCGGATCCCGGTGCGGCTCGCCTCCGACTTCGACCAGCTCCGCGAGCGCTGGATCGCGAAGCCGATGCAGTGGCTGACCGCCGCGCACCTCTCGCCCTCGGGCGACCGCGTCGTGCTGACCGCCCGCGGCCAGGTGTTCGTGGCGCCCGTCGGCGACGGCCGACTCGTCGAGGCGAACCGCCGCCCCGGCGTCCGCTACCGCAACGCCCGCTTCCTCCCAGACGGCAAGAGCCTGGTCGCGCTCTCCGACGAGTCCGGCGAGATCGAGCTGTGGCGCCTCCCCGCGAACGGCGTCGGCGCGGCGACGCAGCTCACGAAGGACGGCACCATTCTGCGCTGGGACGCATTCCCCTCGCCCGACGGGAAGTGGATCGCGCACACGGACAAGAACCAGCGCCTCTGGGTCCTCGACGTTGCCACGGGCGCCAGCCGGCGCATCGCCGAGAACCGCTACGGCGACCTGCGCGACCTCGCCTGGTCGCCGGACTCGCGCTGGCTCGCCTACGTCGAGGACGCGCCCAGCTCCTTCTCGCGCATCGTGCTCTACGACACGCGCACGGGCACGGCCACGCCCGTGACCACGGACCGCTTCTCGTCGTACTCGCCGACGTGGAGCCCGGACGGGAAGTGGCTCTGGTTCCTCTCCGACCGGACCTTCGACACGTCGGTCCGCGCGCCCTGGGGCCCGCGCCAGCCGGAGCCGTTCTTCGACAAGCAGACGAAGATCTACGCGCTGGCGCTCCACCCCGGCGAGCGCTTCCCGTTCGCGCCGAAGGACGAGCTGACGCCGGCGCGGGCCGATACGGCGCATCGAGCCGCAGGCGACGCCGCCGCCGCGTCGTCGCGTGCGCCGACCGTCGTCGGCGACCTCGACCTCGCCGAGCTGCCGCGCCGCCTCTACGAGGCGCCGGTCGAGGCCGGCAACTACTCCGACCTGGCCACCGACGGCAAGCGCCTCCTCTGGCTCGCCTGGTCGAGCGACCCGAGCCCGAAGGCCAACGTTGTTACGATCGAGATCGGCAACGAGAAGCCGAAGAGCAAGACGGTGCTCGAGGACGTGAAGTCGCTCGAGCTGAGCGCGGACGGGAAGAAGGTGCTGATCCGCAAGGGCGACGACCTGCTGGTCTTCGACGCCGGCGCGATCTCGAAGGACAAGGCAGCCGACGCGCGCGTCGACCTCTCGCACTGGGCCTTCCCGCTCGACCCGCGCGAGGAGCTGCGGCAGATGTACACGGAGGCGTGGCGCCTCGAGCGCGACTACTACTGGGACCCCGCCATGCGCGGCCTGGACTGGCCGGCGATCCGGGCGAAGTACCAGCCGCTCGCCGACCGTGTGACCAGCCGCGAGGAGCTGTCCGACGTGCTCGGCCAGATGATCGCCGAGCTGGAGACGCTGCACATGTTCGTCAACGGCGGCGATTTCCGCCGCGGCGACGACGACGTGCTCCCCGCGTCGCTCGGCGCCCGCCTCGTGCGCGACTCCGCGGCCGGCGGCTTCCGCGTCGAGCACATCTACCGCGCGGACCCGGACCGCCCGGAGCGCCTCGCGCCGCTCGCGCGGCCGGGCGTCGACATCGCCGACGGCGATGTCATCGTCGCGGTGAACGGGGTTCCAACGGTGTCGGTCACCGACATCGGCGAGCTGCTCCGCAACCAGGCGGGGCGGCAGGTGCTGCTGCGGGTGCGGAGTGGGTCGGGCGCGGACACGGCCGCGGGCGTGAGATCGAGATCGAGATCGGCGGCTGCGCCGGAACGCGACGTCGTCGTCGTGCCGATCACGCCGGCGCAGGAGAGCGATCTGCGCTACGACGAGTGGGAGTACACGCGTCGCCTGCTGGTCGACTCGCTGTCGGGCGGGAGGATCGGCTACGTCCACCTGCGCGCCATGGGGCCGGCGGACATCGACCAGTGGTACCGCGACTTCTACCCCGTCTTCAACCGCGACGCGCTTATCATCGACGTGCGCAACAACCGCGGCGGCAACATCGAGTCGTGGGTGCTGGAGAAGCTCCTGCGCAAGCCGTGGATGTGGTGGCAGCCGCGCACGGGCGAGCCGTACTCGAACATGCAGTACGCGTTCCGCGGCCCGATGGCGGCGATCATCAACGAGCAGACGGCGTCGGACGGCGAGGCGTTCGCCGAGGGGTTCCGCCGGCTCGGGCTCGGGAAGCTGGTCGGCACGCGCACCTGGGGCGGCGAGATCTGGCTGACGTCCTCGAACGTGCTCGTCGACCGCGGCATCGCGACCGCCGCGGAGTTCGGCGTCTACGGCCCCGAGGGCGCCTGGCTGATCGAGGGGCACGGCGTCGACCCGGACATCGTCGTCGACAACCTGCCCGCCGCCACGTTCGCGGGGCAGGACGCGCAGCTCGAGACGACGGTGCGGTACCTCATGGAGGAGATCCGGAAGAACCCGCCCGTCGTTCCGAAGGCGCCGCCGCGGCCGCGGATCCGGGGGGGAACGGAATTTTAAACCACGGAGCACACAGAGGGCGCTGAGAAGGGGCGAGGAGGGTGCGCGGCGGAATTTTGAGGCGGGATCCGGAAGCGACGCCGCGCTATGCTGCCTCCGGGCGACACCGAATGATTCTGTCGGCGGGTCGACAGTGACCGGCGTTCCACCGGTCAAACCGCCGAAAGAGGATGCTCCCGTTGTGACGCCGCCGTGCTCTCCGCGTCCTCTGTGCCCTCTGTGGTTAAATGCCGTTCAACGCGGCCGCGACGAGCGCGGATCCGGCGAGGCCGAGCGCGCCTCCCCGCCGCCCTTGCGAGCCGCGGGGCCGGCGCGCACGTTCCGCGATCGCGGCGGCCCGCGCCGCCGGCGTTCCCCGACCGCCGTGACGGAAGCCATGACGACTCCGCCGATCCCCGACATCGACCCGGACATCCGCCGGGCCTGGACGCTCCCGGGCAACGTGTACGCCGATCCCGGGATCTACGCGCTCGCGAAGGAGCGCGTCTTCGCGCGCAGTTGGCAGCTCGTGGGCGACGCGAACCGGCTCAAGGCGCCCGGGCACGTCCTCCCGTTCACGCTGCTGGAGGGGTGCCTGGACGAGCCGCTCGTCTGGACGTGCGACGAGCGGTCGAGGCTGCACTGCCTGTCGAACGTCTGCACGCACCGGGGGACGATCGTCGTCGAGGGCGAGGGGCACGTGAACCAGCTCCGCTGCCGCTACCACGGGCGGCGCTTCGCGCTGGACGGCCGCATGACACACATGCCGGAGTTCGAGGGGGTGGAGGGCTTCCCGAGCGAGGCGGACGACCTGCCGCACGTGCGGACCGGGCGGTGGGGGCCGTTCCTGTTCGCCTCGCTCGATCCGGCGATCCCGTTCGACGACTGGATCGCGCCGATGCGCGAGCGGCTCGCGTTCCTCCCGATCGACGACTACCGCTTCGACCCGACGACGTCGCGCGACTACCACATCCGCGCGAACTGGGCGCTCTACGTCGAGAACTACCTGGAGGGCTTCCACGTCCCCTACATCCACGGGCGCAGCCTCGGCGGCAAGCTCGACTACGACGCCTACGACACCGAGGTCTACGACTACTCGAACCTCCAGCTCGGCGTGGGCAACCCCGGCGACCGGGGCTTCGAGCTGCCGCCCGGCCACCCCGACGCCGGCCGCGTCATGGCCGCGTACTATTACTGGCTGTTCCCGAACGTGATGTTCAACTTCTACCCCTGGGGCCTGTCGATCAACGTCGTTTACCCGCTTGGCCCCGAGCGCACCAAGGTCTCGTTCCTGACCTACCTCCACCCCTCCGCTCCCGCCGACCGCGAGGGCGCGGGCTACGACGTGCACCGCGTCGAGATGGAGGACGAGGAGGTCGTCGAGGCGGTGCAGCGGGGGGTGAAGTCGCGGCTCTACCACCGCGGCCGCTACTCGCCGCGGCGCGAGCAGGGGCCGCATCACTTCCACCGGCTGTACGCGCAGTTCCTCAGCGGGTCGGCGGCGGGGTAGGCGGCGCGCGCCGGCGCCCCGCGCGTCCGCCGTGACGGGCGGCCCCCCGCCTAGGCCGCCCCGCGCCGGCGCCCCCACCGGCGCCACCCCGCATAGACCCTGTGTGTTATACCCAT
>JADGGV010000178.1 GCA_019689775.1 Gemmatimonadota bacterium | reverse complement strand
GAGCTCGGGGGCCTCGCCGATGGCGCGGGTGGCGGCGCGCGCGGCGCGGACGACGGGGCTGGAGCAGGGGGTCTCGCCGGTGGGGCGGTCGCCGATGACCTCGACGTCGAGGACGAGGGCGGGGGTCCCTCGGCGGCGGCGGGCGTTGACCTCTGCGACGGCGTGGGAGAGGATGCGTCGCACGCGCATCTCCAGCTCGCGGAGCGCGGGCGCGGCCTCGCTGCGGATGTCGAGCTCGATCCAGGCGCGGTCGGGGATGGCGTTGACGCTGGTGCCGCCCGCGATGCGGCCGACGGTGAGGGCCGAGCGGGGTGAGCGGGAGACGGGGAGGCGCGCGATCGCGGCGACGGCGATGCCGAGCGCGCTGACCGGGTTGCCGACGCCCCAGTCGGCCCAGGAGTGGCCGCCGGGCCCGGTGACGGTGGCGCGCAGGCGGCGCGATCCGATCGAGCGGTTGACGACGCGGCGGACGCCGGTGCCGTCGAGCGTGATGAACGCCTCGGCGCGGCGCCAGGGCGAGCCCTCGCGGAACAGGTGCTTGACGCCGCGGAGGTCGCCGACGCCCTCCTCGCCGACGGTGGCGGCGAAGACGACGGGGTGGCCGGTGCGCGCGCCGGCGTGGACGAGCGCGCGGGCGACGGCGAGGAGCGCGGCGAGGCCGCGGGCGTTGTCGGCGATGCCGGGCGCGCGCAGCTTCGCGCCCTCGCGGCGGACGCGGATCTCGGTGCCCGGTGGGAAGACGGTGTCCAGGTGGGCGGCAAGGATGACGGGTGGCTTGCCGTTGACGGGCCCGGGGAGGCGGGCGAGGACGTTGCCGACCTCGTCGCTGGCGACGTCGGCGAGGCCGAGCGCGCGGAACCGGGCGTGCATCCACGCCGCGCGCCGGGCCTCGCCGAACGGCGGCGCGGGGACCTGCACGATCTCGAGCAGGTCGGCGAGCGTGCGCTCGTCGGTGTCGCGGATGTGGTCGCGCGCCGCGGCGACGACGGGGTCGGCCAGGAGCGGCTCGATCGCCGCGGGTTCGTTCGTGTCCTTCATGCGCCGGCTCCGGTGGCCGCGAGCGGGTGCGCGCCGCGCCGGGGCCCCTTGCCCCGCCTCCGCCACGCCCGGCATCTTGCGCCACAGACGCTCACCCCTGCAAGAGGTTCCGATGCAGCAGCACGAGCTGATCCACGATTGGAACACGGCGGGCGATGCGGTCGACCCTCGTCGGCTCGGGCCGGTGGAGCTCGACGACGAGACGCTCCGGGACGGGCTCCAGTCGCCGTCCGTGCAGGATCCGCCGGTGGACGTCAAGATCCGCATCCTGCACCTGATGGCGGAGCTGGGGATCGCGACGGCGGACATCGGGCTGCCGGGCGCGGGGCCGCGGGCGGTGGCGGATGTGCGCGCGCTGGCGCTCGAGATCGCGCGCGACAAGCTGCCGATCGGCGCGAACTGCGCGGCGCGTACGGTGCGGGCGGACATCGAGCCGATCGCGCGGATCTCGCAGGAGGTGGGGATCCCGATCGAGGCGTGCACGTTCATCGGCTCCTCGCCGATCCGGCAGTACGCCGAGGGGTGGACGCTCGACAAGATGCTGCGGGCGACGGAGGACGCCGTCACCTTCGCGGTGGCCGAGGGGCTGCCGGTGATGTACGTGACGGAGGACACCACGCGCGCGCGGCCCGAGACGCTGAAGGCGCTCTACGGCCTCGCGATCGAATGCGGCGCCTCGCGCCTCTGCCTCGCCGACACGGTCGGGCACGCCACCCCGGCGGGCGTGCGCAATCTGGTGCGCTTCGTCCGCGAGGAGATCGTCGCGCCGTCGGGGAAGGACGTGAAGCTCGACTGGCACGGCCACCGCGACCGCGGGCTCGGCCTGGCCAACACGCTGGCCGCGATCGAGGCCGGCGTCGACCGCGTGCACGGCACGGCGCTCGGGATCGGCGAGCGCGTCGGCAACACCGAGATGGACCTGCTGCTCGTGAACCTGAAGTTGCTCGGGGTGCACGACCACGACCTGTCGAAGCTGGACGAGTACTGCCGGCTCGTCTCGGAGGCGACGGGCGTGCCGATCCCGGTCAACTACCCCGTGATCGGTGCGGACGCGTTCCGCACCGGCACGGGCGTGCACGCCGCGGCCATCGTCAAGGCGAAGCAGAAGGGCGACGACTGGCTCGCCGACCTCGTCTACTCGTCCGTGCCCGCGCACCTGTTCGGCCGCCGGCAGGTCATCGAGATCGGCCACATGAGCGGGATGAGCAACGTGAAGTTCTGGCTGGCCGAGCACGGCTACGACGCCGGCGACGAGGCGCTCTGCCAGCGCGTGCTCGACCTCGCCAAGCGGATGGACCGCGTGCTCACCGACGCCGAGGTGCACGCGTGCTGCACGGCACACGCGGCACTCCCCCACTCGACTCCCACCGGAGAAGGCTGACGATGGCCCGCTGGGTGTTCCTCGCCGACCCGGCCGACTACGGCTGGGCGGAGCTGGTCCGTGACGGCCGCGCGGTCTGGGACGGCATCGGCAACGCCGCCGCGCAGAAGAACCTTCGCGCCGCCCGTCCCGGCGACGAGGTGCTGATCTACCACACCGCGCCGGACAAGGCGGCCGTCGGCGTCGCCCGTGTGGCGAGCGAGCCGCGGCCGGACCCGGCCGAGCCGGGGCGCGTGGTCGTCGTCGTCGAGCCGGTGAGCGCGCTCCGGCGCCGCATCCCGCTGGCCGAGCTGAAGGCCGACGCCGTGCTGTCCGGGATGGGCTTCCTCCGCATGCCTCGCGTCGCGGTCCAGCCCCTGACCGACGAGCAGTGGGACGCGCTGCTCCGCGCGAGCGGCACGGAGCTCGCCGTGAGCGACCCCGCCGACCCGCGGGAGGCCGGCGCCCCCTGACGAAAGGGTGCCATGAGCGCCTTCTCGACGCTCCTCGACGCGTTCTTCGAGGAGTGGTGGTCCGCGCATCCGACGGAGGCGACGGCCGCCGGCCTCCACGCCTTCGACGGCGACCTCGAGCGCCGGGACGCCGCATCGCTCGCGGCGCTGGCGGCGCGGCTGCGCCAGTGGCTGGAGGCGTTCGAGGCGGCGCGGCCGAAGGACGTCGGCGAGAGGGTCGACCGCACGCTCGTCGCGAACCAGCTTCGCTGGCGGCTGCACCTCCTCGAGGTACGGCGCCAGCACGCGCGGGACCCCCTCCTCTACGTCCAGCCCGTCCTCGACTCGCTCTACATCATGGCGGTGCGGGAGTACGCGCCGGGCGCGGAGCGCGCGCTGCGCGCGGCGGAGCGGATGGCGCGCCTGCCGCGCGCGCTCGAGGAGGCGAAGGAGAACCTGACGGCGCCGGCGCGCGTGCTCACCGAGACGGCGATCCTCGTGGCGCGACGCGGCGTCGCGCTCGTCTCGCAGGTGCTGCCGGTCTACCTCGGCGCCGCGGTGCAGGACGACCCGCGGCAGTTCGAGGCGTGGGATGGCGCTTGCCGCGCGGCGGAGGACGCGCTCCTCGGCTTCGCGCGCCGGCTGGAGGAGGAGGCGCTCCCGCGCGCGACGGCCGACTTCGCCTCGGGGCGCGAGACGTTCGAGCGCCAGCTCCGCTGGGAGCACGCGCTCCCCTACGGCGCCGACGAGCTCGCCGCGTTCGGCGATGCGCTGGTGCGCGACACCGTCGAGGAGCTGGAGGCGCTCGCCGCCGAGCTGGGCGGCACGCACGGGTGGCAGGCGTACGCGCGGGAGCTGGAGGACGCCGACGTCGCCCACGACCTGGTCGGCGCGTACGCCGAGGCGGTGGCCGCGGCGCGCGCGTTCGTGCTCGATCGCGGGTTGGTCACGCTCGCGCCCGGTGAGACGCTGGAGGTCACGCCCACGCCGGAGCATCTGCGCCCGCTCGTGCCGTACGCGGCGTACCTGCCGCCCGCGCCGTTCGAGGCCGACCAGCGCGGGCTCTTCTTCGTGACGCCGTCGGCCGGCGGGAAGCCCGCGCGGCCGATGGCGAGCATCGCGTCCACGACGGTCCACGAGGCGTACCCGGGCCACCACGTCCAGCTCTGCCGCGCGAACCGCGCCGGCAGCGTGCCGCGCCGCGTGTTCTGGACACCCATCTTCGCCGAGGGGTGGGCGCTCTACTGCGAGGACCTGATGTGGGAGCAGGGCTTCCTGACCGACCCGCGGCAGCGCTTCCTCCAGCTCAAGGACCGGCTCTGGCGCGCCTGCCGCGTCGTCGCCGACGTGGGGCTGCACACCGCCGGCTGGAGCCCGGAGCGCGCGCAGGACCTCCTCGTCGGCCAGGCCGGCCTGGATGCCGACAGCGCGGCGGCCGAGGTCCGCCGCTACTGCGCGACGCCGACGCAGCCGCTCAGCTACGCCGTCGGCCGGCGCGAGATCGTCCACCTGCGCGACCGCTGGCGCGCCGCCGTGGGCCCGGACACGCCGCTCCGCGAGTTCCACGACGCGCTCCTGGCCTGGGGCACGATCCCGCCCGCGCTCGTCGGGGAGGCGATGGGGGTGGCGTAGGCGGCCCGGCCCGCGCCGCGCCCGGCGACGCCGCGTCCATCCCGCCTCCCGTGACCGGCTCGTTACGGTCCGTTGACCCGCGCTTGACGCTGCGGCGATACCCGTTCCGCTGGAGTCGCCCGGCCAGCGCCGGCGGCCACGGACCCCGCGCGCTCCCGCGCGGTACTTACAGCGCGAGTATGTCTCCGACGAAGAGCAGGGATGGCGCCCCCCGGGTGCTGGTGGTCGAGGACGAGCGCGACATCGCCGCGCTCGTCGCCTACCACCTGACGAAGGAGGGGTACCGCGTCCGCACCGCCGCGGACGGGGAGGAGGGGCTGGAATCGGTGGCGAGCGAGCGGCCGGACCTGATCGTGCTCGACCTGATGCTCCCCGGCTTCTCCGGCTACGAGATCCTCGGCGAGCTGCGCCGCCGGAGCGCGACGGCGGACATCCCCGTCGTCGTGCTCACCGCGCGCCGCGACGAGGCCGACCGCATCAAGGGGCTCGAGCTCGGCGCCGACGACTACATCACGAAGCCGTTCTCCCCCCGCGAGCTGGTGCTCCGCGTGAGCGCCGTGCTGCGGCGCTCGCAGGCACCGGCGGTGTCGGGTTCGGGCCGGCTGCTGCGCGGCGGCCCGATCGAGGTCGACGTCGCCGCGATGCGCGCCACCGTCGACGGCGCCGAGCTGGAGCTGACGCCCACCGAGTTCCGCCTCCTGACCACCCTGATGGAGCGGCGCGGCCGCGTGCAGAGCCGCCAGCAACTCCTCGAGACGGCGTGGGACATCCACGCGCGCATCGAGACGCGCACCGTGGACATGCACGTGCAGCGGCTGCGCGCGAAGCTCGGCGCGGCGGGCGTCTGGATCGAGACCGTGCGCGGCTTCGGCTACCGCTTCCGCGCGCGGGAGGGCGCCGGGTGAAGGCCCGCCTGGGCCTCCGCCTGCTCCTCGTCGGCGGCTTCCTCGCCGGCGCGGCGGTGCTCGTCGTCGTCACCGAGCTGGTCGTGCGCGGCGCGCTCGTCGCGAGCCTCGAAAGCGTGGTCTCGGCCGCGCAGCTCGCCCGCGCCATCTCCGCCGCGCGCCTCGCGGTCTTCGTCGGCGCCGCCGTCGCGAGCGCGTCCCTCGCCGCCGTCGTCCTCCTCCTCGCCGTCCGGGTGCGCGACCGGATCCTCGACATGCGGGCGGAGGCCGCGCGCGTGGCGCGCGGCACGGCCCGGCGCATCCCGGATCCGCCGGTCGCGGAGCTCGTCGCACTCGCCCGCGCGCTCGAGCGGCTGCTCGACGAGGAGCGCGAGCTGCGCGCGATCGTCACGCGCCAGCGCGACGAGATGGCGCTGCTCCTCAGCGCGGCCGGCGAGGGGATCCTGCACATCACGCGGGCCGGCCGGCTCGCGCACCTCAACCCCGCCGCGCGCCGGCTGCTCGGCCTCCCCGACGACGTCGTCGGCCAGGCGGTCGGCTCGTTCGTGCGCAACGCCGAGCTGCGCCAGCTCCTGGTCCGCGCCGCGGGCGGCGCCGAGGCGGGCTCGCACGAGCTGTCGATCGACGGCAGCCGCATCCTCGTCATCACGCGGCCGCTCCCCGATCCGTCCGGCGAGGGCGCGGCCGGCGGGATCGTCGCGGTCCTGGTCGACCTCACCGAGCTGCGCCGGCTCGAGGGCGTGCGCCGCGACTTCGTCGCCAACGTTAGCCACGAGCTGAAGACGCCGCTCACCAGCATCCGCGGCTACTCGGAGACGCTCCTCGAGGACGACGTCGATCCCGGGCTGCGTCGGCGCTTCCTCGAGACGATCGCGGCGAACGCCGAGCGCCTCCAGCGGATCGTCGACGACCTGCTCGACCTCTCGCGCCTCGAGTCCGGCGGCTGGCGCCCGCAGATGGCGGTGGTCGACCCGGCCGCCGTCGCCGAGGAGGCGTGGAGCGGCTTCCGCGAGCGCGCCGAGGCCCGGCGCGTCGCGTTCGCCGTCGAGAACCCGGCGGCGCTGCGGGTGCACGCCGACCCGTCGGGGCTGCGCCAGGTGCTCTGCAACCTGTTCGACAACGCGCTCCGTTACACGCCGGCCGGCGGGCGCATCTCGGTCCGGATCGGCCCCGCCGCCGCCGCGCCGCGCGAGCGGCGCGCCGGCCGCGACGCGCCCGCGCACCGCGGCGCCCCGGCCCCCCCCCCCCGGGGCCGCGCCGGGCCGGGCCCCCGCCGGCCCGCCCCGCGCCCGCCCCCGGGGGCGCCGCGGCCGCCCGCCGCGTCGCCATCGCCGTCCAGGACACCGGCGCGGGCATCCCGCGCGACGCGCTCCCCCGCATCTTCGAGCGCTTCTACCGCGTCGACCCCGCCCGCTCGCGCGCCGAGGGCGGCACCGGTCTCGGCCTGTCCATCGTCAAGCACCTGGTCGAGAGCATGGGCGGCGACGTCGCCGCCGAGAGCGAGCTCGGCCGTGGCACCACGATCCGCGTCGAGCTGGCCGACGCCGCCGCCCCGCTCGTCGCCCCCGCGCTCCACTCCGCCTGACCTCGGCGCCCCCGCCGCGCGCCGCGGCGCGCGGCGTGCTGCGCAAGCGTTGCCGCTTCGTGACCGTGCCGTTACGACGCGCCCCGATCTTCCCGTGGGCACAGAGGTGTTGCGCTCGGGAAGCCTCGAAAGGAGAGGACGCAATGGCGCGTTGGGTTCGCAGTGCGGCCGCGGTGCTGTCGGTCGGGATGCTCCTGCCCGCGTGTCGCGGCGAGGGCGGGAAGACGCCGAGGGCGATGGCGGAATCGGAGTCGGCGGGGGGGAAGGTCGCACTCACCGGCGCGGGCTCCACGTTCGATGCGCCCGTCTTCGCGCGCTGGTTCCACGCGTACGCCCGGGCGCACCCCGTCCAGATCAACTACCAGTCCATCGGCTCCGGCGCCGGCATCCGGCAGTTCACCGAGGGCACGGTCGACTTCGGCGCATCCGACGCGCCGATGACGGACGAGCAGCTCGCGAAGATCCCCGGCGCGATGAACCTCCCGGTGATCCTCGGCTCCGTCGCGATCACCTACAACCTTCCGGCGCTGTCGCAGCCGCTCCGCCTCAGCGGCGACGTGCTGGCCGACATCTTCCTGGGGACCATCAAGAAGTGGAACGATCCGCGGCTCGCGGCGCTGAACCCCGGCGTCGCGCTCCCGTCCACCGACATCCTGGTCGTGCACCGCTCGGACGGGAGCGGGACCAGCTACGTGTTCACCGACTACCTGTCGAGCGTCAGCCCGGCGTGGAGGGCGGGGCCGGGGACGGGGGCGGCGGTCGCCTGGCCCACCGGGCTGGG
>JADGGV010000177.1 GCA_019689775.1 Gemmatimonadota bacterium | reverse complement strand
GTGGATGCGGGGCTGGGGAGGCGGGCCGAGGAGATCGTGCGGCAGGTCGCCGGTGGGCTGAAGGGCGCCGAGCGGGAGAGCTTCCTGGTGGAGGTGGCGCGGCGGGCCGATGGTGCGCACCTCGCCCGGCTGGCCTACTGGGCGTACTCGCAGCTCCTGAGCGCGGGCGGCCCGTCGGAGCGGCTGCTGGCGATCCGCAGCCGGCTCGCGGAGCTGGCGCTCCAGGCGGGCGACACGGCGACGGCGCGCGAGAACTACCGTGTGCTGGAGGCGGCCGCGGCGGCGAGCTCGCCGGAGCGGCGCGAGGCGCTGGCGCTGCGGATCGAGCTGGAGGCGCGCTCCGGCGACCCGGCGGCCGCGGCGAGGTCGCTGGGGAGCTTCCGGCAGGAGTTCCCGGACGCCGGCGAGCTAGACCGGCTCGCGGCCGCGGCGGCGAACGCGTACCTGGCGCGGGGCGACGGGGGCGCGGCGGAGAAGGTGATCGACGGCGTCACCGGGCCGAGGACCGGGCTCGTCCGCGGGCGAATCGCGCTCCAGAAGGGCGATGTCGAGCGGGCCCGCTCGGTGCTCCTCGCCGCCGCGCCGGGATTGCAGGGGACGGAGGGGACCGATGCGGTCGCGCTCGTCAGTCTGTTGACGCGCCTGTCGCCGGCCGCCGGGAAGCTCGTTGGCCGGGCCGTGGCGAAGGTCACCGAGGGGCAGACGAGCGACGCCGTCGCCCTGCTGTCCTCGGAATCGAGGACGCTGCCGCCGGCGGAGCGGGCGGCGATCCTGGACTTCGCCGCCGGGATGGCGGCGCGCGCCGGAATGGACGCCGAGGCGGAGGCGCTGCGGCGCACGCTGATCACGGATTTCCCCAATGCGCTGGAGACGCCGGCGGCGATGCTCGCGCTGGCGCGGGCCCTCGCGGACCGGCCCCAGACGTTGGCCGAGGCGCGCGAGTTGCTGGAGCGTCTGATCATCGATTACCCCAAGAGCGCGCTCGTGCCCGAGGCGCGCCGGGAGCTGGACCTGCTGCAAGGGCGCATTCCGCGCTCGTAATCGTGAAGTCGTAACCGTAGGAAGGATGTAACCGTGAAGCGGACGCTTCTGGCACTGTTGGGCGGTCTCCTGCTGGCCGCGGCTCCCCTCCGGGCGCAATACATCCTGGTTCCAATGGACCAGGCGCAGAACGATCACCTGAAGGCGTACGGCCTGACGTACTGGGCGCTTCAGCAGGGGATCGCGGCCGAGTGGGTGCTGAACTACCGGGCCGGATCGTTCCTGCTGCCGGACCGCCCGTCCGTGCGGCGCGAGGCCGCGCTGCGGGGCGTGACGTTCGAGCCGCAGTCGATCGGACAGGTCGCGCACATCCGCACGATGGTCGAGCAGGAGAACATGGACATCGTCATCCTCGAGAAGGCGCCGAAGATCGCGGTCTACACGCCGCCGGACGTGCGCCCCTGGGATGACGCGGTGACGCTCGCGCTGACGTACGCCGACATCCCCTACGATAAGGTCTACGACAACGACGTGATGCAGGGGCGGCTGAAGAACTACGACTGGCTGCACCTGCACCACGAGGACTTCACCGGTCAGTACTCGAAGTTCTTTATCAACTATGCCGGCGCCCCGTGGCTCGAGGACGAGGTGCGGAAGAACACGGCCATCGCCAAGGAGTTCGGGTACCCGAACGTCCCGGCGCTGAAGAAGGCCGTCGCCGAGCAGATCCGTGAATACGTGGCGAACGGCGGCTTCCTCTTCGCGATGTGCACGGCCACGGAGACACTCGATCTCGCGATCGCCGGGCACAACGTCGACATCGCGCAGCCGTTCGCGGACGGCACGCCGGCGGACCCGAACGCCACCGCGAAGATGGACTGGTCGGGGACGCTGGCGTTCCAGGGGGCGCAGATCCAGACGAACCCGACGGTAAACGCGTTCAGCGACATCGACGGCCACCAGGTGAACACGCCGTGGCGGCAGCCGCTGGGCGCGTTCACGCTCTTCGACTTCAGCGCGAAGCTCGACCCCGTCGCGTCGATGCTCGTGCAGGATCACGAGCAGGTCATCCCCGACTTCTACGGGTTGACGACGTCCTTCAAGCGCGACCGCCTGAAGCCCGGCGTGACGGTGCTGGCCGAGGAGGAGGGCGCTGGCTGGGTGAAGTACATTCACGGGAACTACGGCAAGGGCACGTGGACGTTCCTCGGCGGGCACGACCCGGAGGACCCGCAGCACCAGATCGGCGACAAGCCGACCGACCTCAGCCTGCACCCGCATTCGCCCGGCTACCGGCTGATCCTGAACAACGTGCTGTTCCCGGCGGCGAAGAAGAAGACGCTGAAGACCTGAGCCGCGGCCCGGCGCCGCCGGGCCGCACGCGGTCGGCCGCCCGGGGTCGGCGCCGGGGGGCGCGATCCGCGCGGCCCGGGGCGCTTCGCGCCGCGACGCCGCCCGTAGGCCGGCGAGAGCCCGGGCATCCGCGCCCGGGCCTGCGCGCCCGAGGCGCCCGGCGGGCCCGCGCCGGGCGACGTGGGGCGCGGCCGGCCGAAATGCGACGACCCCGCGGTCGACCGGCCCCGCGGTCGTTCGGTCTCGGGCGGGTGCCGCGCTCCCGTCCGGGCGTGGCCCGCGGCCCGGGTTCGGTATAGCTTCGCCGGCGGTTCGCGCCGCCGCGGCGCCAGCATCCACGTCCAACCGCATCGTCCTTGACCCGAGTGCTTCACCTGACGCCGCAGGCGACGGAGGAGATCCGCCGCGAGATCGCGCGCGCCCGTGGCAACGAGGTGTGCTTCCTGGCGTACGTCGGGGAGGAGGGGGACGTCTACGACCCGCGGCCGGTGGCGCGGGGCCACAAGACGGCGGTGCTGGCGGCGGTGCGGGAGGCGGAGGCGGGGATGCTGGTGGTGCACAACCACCCATCGGGCACGCTGGAGCCGTCGGACCCGGACCTGGAGATCGCGGCGGCGCTGCACGAGCAGGGGATCGGGCTGGCGATCACGGACAACGAGGCGCGGGAGCTGTACGTCGTCGTGGAGCCGGCGACGCCGCGGGCGTACGTGCCGCTGGACGAGCGGGCGATCGACGCGGCATTGGGGCCGGACGGGCCAGTGAGCCGCGCGCATCCGGCGTACGAGGACCGGCCGCAGCAGCGGGCGCTCGCGCGGGTGGTGGCACAGGGGTACAACGAGGGCGGCGTGGCGATCGCGGAGGCGGGGACGGGGACGGGGAAGTCGATCGCCTACCTGCTGCCGGCGGTGCGCTGGGCGGCGCAGAACCGGGAGCGCACGGTCGTGTCGACGAACACGATCAACCTCCAGGAGCAGCTCGTCGGCAAGGACCTGCCGTTCCTGCGCCGGGCGCTCGGCGAGCCGTTCCGGTTCGCGCTCGTGAAGGGGCGCCGCAACTACGTCTCGATCCGGCGGGCGCAGCTCGCGCTCCAGGCTGCCGGGCTGCTGTTCGACGACGGGCAGCGCGCGGAGCTGGAGGCGCTGGCGCGCTGGCTGAAGACGACGCGGGATGGCTCGCTCCAGGACCTTCCGTTCACGCCGTCGCCCGAGGTGTGGGACGAGGTGGCGAGCGAGTCGGACGTGTGCCTGCGGGCGAAGTGCCCGCACTTCGAGGAGTGCTTCTACCAGCGGGCGCGGCGGGATGCGGCCACGGCCGACATCCTGGTGGTCAACCACCACCTGCTGTTCAGCGACCTGGCCGTGCGCCGGATGCAGGGCAACTACACGGCGCCGGCCGTGCTGCCGCACTACAAGCGGGTGATCCTGGACGAGGCGCACAACATCGAGGATGCGGCGACGTCGCACCTGGGCGCGAGCGTCTCGCGGCGGGGCGTGCTGCGGCTGCTCGCGCGCCTCGACCGGCGCGGGAAGGGCGTGCTTGCCGCCGTGGAGGAGCGCCTGCGAGCCGGGCAGGACGACCTGCTCCAGCAGGATGCGCTGCGCATGGTCGCGGAGGAGCTGAGGCCGGCGGTGGAGCGGTCGCGCGAGCAGGCGCTGGCGTTGTTCGAGCGCCTGGAGGCGCTGGCGGGCGCGAGCGACGACGGCGTCGTGCGCCTCGCGGACCCGGACGGCGCGCGGCTGCCGGAGCTGGTCGCGCTCGATCCGGCGATCGAGAACGCGACGATGGCGCTGGACGCCGTCTGCCGGGGGATCGTCCGGCTCGGGGAGCGGATCCACCTGGACGCGCGCTGGCGGGAGTCGCTCGAGGAGCCGTTGTTGGAGCTACAGGGCTCGGCGACGCGGGTGCAGGCGGCCGCCGACGCGCTGCGCCTCGCGCTCGCCGCCGGCCAGGACGCGCTGCCGATGGTTCGCTGGGTCGAGCGGCGCGGCGGCGGGCCGATGAAGGAAGCGAACGTGACGGTGCGCGCGGCGCCGGTCGACCTCGCGGCCGCGCTGCGGGATGCGCTCTTCGACCGGGTCGAGACGGCGGTGCTGACGTCGGCGACGCTGGCGACGCGGGACGGCTTCGCGTTCCTGCGCTCGCGCATCGGGCTGGCGGGCGGCGGGCTCAAGCTGCGCGAGGCGGTCTATCCGTCCCCGTTCGCCTACGAGGAGCAGGCGCTGCTCCTGATCCCGACGGACCTGCCGTCGCCCGCGGGCGAGAGCCTCGTCTACGACCGTGCGACCGCCGACGTCGTCTTCGACCTCGCGAGCGCGGCCGACGGCGGGGTGTTCGTGCTCTTCACCTCCTACCGGGCGCTGCGGAACGTGGCGGCGGAGCTGCGGCGGCGGGGCGCCGACGCGCGCTGGCCGCTGTACGTGCAGGGCGATATGCCGCGGGCGAAGCTCGTGGAGCGGTTCATGGCCTCCGGCCGCGCGATCCTACTAGGGGTCGCGTCGTTCTGGGAGGGGGTCGACGTGCCGGGCGATCCGCTGCGCGGCCTGGTGATCACGCGCCTGCCGTTCAAGGTGCCGAGCGAGCCGCTGACGGCCGCGCGCATCGAGGCGATCGAGCGTGAAGGCGGCAACTCGTTCTACGATTATCAGTTGCCGCACGCGGCGCTGCGCCTGAAGCAGGGCTTCGGCCGGTTGATCCGCTCGCGCGCGGATCGCGGCGCCGTGGTCCTGCTCGATCGACGGGTCGTCGAGAAGGGCTACGGTCGCTACTTTCTGGAGAGTCTTCCGCCCGCACCCGTGGTGCGTGGTCCGTGGAGCGAGCTGGCGGCCCGGCTCGCGGCGTTCTATGGCTGAGCGCCGGGGCGAGGTCGGCGCGCGCTCCCGCCGACGCCCGGGCGGGCCTCGCCGCCGCGATCGGCGGAGAACCTCCAATCGGGATACTCCATGCGACGGGTTCCGACCGCCGTGCTCCTCGCGGCGCTCCTGGCAATCGGTGGGAAGGCGGCCGCGCAGGCGTCGGCGGTCGAGGCGGGGGAGCTGGTGGGCTCCGTCATGGATGGGGCGACGCGTCAGCCGTTGCCGTCGGCGTCGGTGGCGGTCTACGCGGAGCGCGACTCGGCGCTGGTCGGCGGCACGCTCACGGGCGCCGGCGGGCGCTTCCGGGTGCCGGGGCTGCGGCCCGGCCGCTACTCCGTCACGATCACCTACATCGGCTACCGGCAGCGGACGATCCCGGCGGTGATGATCGCGGCCGCGGATCCGCGGACCGATCTGGGAGCCGTCGCGTTGACCATGGAGGCGGTCGCGGTCGAGGGGATCAGCGTCACGGCGGAGCGGAGCGCCGTGACGATGCAGGTGGACCGCACCGTCTACGACGCGGACAAGCTGCCGTCGAGCAGCGGCGGGAACGTCTCGGACGCGCTCCAGAACGTGCCGGCGGTGGAGGTCGACGCGGACGGGAACGTGAGCCTGCACGGGAACCAGGACGTCACCATCCAGATCAACGGCCGGCCGACGCCGCTGACCGGCCAGGCGCTCGCCGACTTCCTCAAGCAGCTTCCGGCCTCGCTGGTCCAGCGGATCGAGGTCGTGCCGAACCCGTCGGCGAAGTACGACCCGGAGGGGACGGGCGGGATCATCAACCTGGTGCTGAAGAAGGACGCGGATCTCGGGTTGTCTGGCGGGATCGACGTCGGCGCGGCGACGCGTGGGCGCTACAACGCCTCGGGGCGGCTCGGCTACCAGCGGGGGCGGCTGAGCCTCTTCGGCAACTACGGCGTCCACGGCGACAAGCGGGACAACGGCGGGCGCTCGTGGCGGGAGAACCTGTTCGACGACCCGATCACCTATCTGGACCAGCAGACCACCGGCGCGCGGGACAACACCGGCCACGTGCTGCACCTGAACGGCGACTACCATCTGGGTGAGCGCGACGTGCTCTCGGCGTCCGCGATGGGCCGCATCTCCACGGGGACGCGGCGGAACGCGGTCCACGACCGGATGCTGGACGCGGCGCAGGAGCTGACGGGGCGCTTCGAGCAGGACAACCGGACGGACACGGACCGCCTCGGTACGGACCTGACGCTGAGCTACGAGCACACCTTCGCGCCGGAGACGCACAAGCTGTCGGCGGAGGTGCGCTACGAGTACGACCGCGACGCGGATGACCGCCGCTTCCTGCGTCAGCCGCTCACGGTGGCGGGCGAGCCCGGCGCCGACCCCGAGGACCTGGAGCTGAACGGCACGAGCGAGAACTCGTTCGAGACGACGCTGAAGCTCGACTACACGCGCGCGATCGGCGAGGCGTGGAAGCTCGACGCGGGGTACAAGGGCCGGCTGCTCCGGCTCGACAGCGACTACGCGGTCGACCTGTTCGAGGGGGGCGTGCAGGTGCCGGACGAGCGGGACAACGCGTTCCGGTACGACCGAGACGTGCACGCCATCTACGCGACGCTCGGCCGGCAGCTCGGGGCGATCGGGCTACAGGCGGGGCTGCGGCTCGAGGATGCGATCACGACGTTCGACCTGCGCACGACCGGCGAGACGTACCACGACGACTATGCGGAACTCTATCCGAGCGCGTCCGCGCTCTGGAAGGTCTCGGAGTCGCAGCAGCTTCGGTTCAGCTACTCGAAGCGCGTCCACCGCCCGGGGGCGTGGTCGCTCAACCCGTTCCCGTCGACGGACGACCCGCTGAACCGCGAGGCGGGCAACCCCTACCTGCGGCCGGAGCATACGCACGCGTTCCAGCTCGAGCTCCAGCAGTACGTGCCGTTCGGCTCGGTGCAGATCTCGCCGTTCTACCGTCGGACGACGGACGTCATCCGCTCGGTCACGACGCTGGACCCGGCCACCGGGATCTCGACGAGCACGCCGCAGAACCTGGCCACGTCGACGGCGTATGGCACCGACCTGACCGCGTCGTTCCGGCTCGGCGAGACGCTGCGCGGCTTCGCGAGCGGGAGCGCCTACCGGCGGCGGACCGACGGCGACAACGTCGGGGCGGGACTGTCGAGCGACGCGGTGACCTGGTCGCTGCGCGGGAGCGTGAACTGGACGGTGCGGGAGGGCACCGAGCTGTCGTGGTTCTCGATGTACCGTGCGCCGCGGAAGGTCGAGCAGGGGCGGATCGCGGGGCTGTCGATGTCGAACTTCAGCGTGCGGCAGCGGTTGTGGAACGACCGGACGTCGCTCACGCTGCGGGTCTCCGATCCGTTCGACACCATGCGCTGGCAGTCCTGGATCGCCACGGAGGAGTACACGCAGGTGAGCCAGCGCGATGCCGACGCCCGCGCGGTGTACGTGAGCTTCCGCTGGTCGTTCGGTCAGAAGCCGCAGTTCCGCGACCGGGACGGCGGCGAGCGCACCAGCGGGCCCGAGGAATCGCAGCCGGGCTCGTGAGCCGGGGCGGGCGGCTTCGGGGGC
>JADGGV010000176.1 GCA_019689775.1 Gemmatimonadota bacterium | reverse complement strand
GGGCCGGTCGGCGCCGCGGCGGCCAGGGGGCGGGAGCGGCCCTCCCCTGCCCGGCCGGCGGCGCGCCATCGCCGGTCAGGTGGGCGGCCCGGCGACGAGCGCGGCGCGGGGAGGAGGCTCAGCGACGAGCGCGGCGAGCCGCGCCGTCGCTTCCGATGTGGAGCCGCCCTCGCCGGCGGACGAGGGCGACGTCGACCGTGTCGACATGCGGGCTACCTGCGAGGCGGTGGCGGACGGCCCGGCGGGGCGCGAGCGCGCTCCGGGCTTCGGCCGGCGGTGCCGTGCGCAAGGTGTGAGCCGTCGTGTCGGTGGGGAGCGTCGCGACGCCGGCGAGCGTCGGCGGAGTGGACGGGGTCGGTGCGGTAGGCGCGGACCGTGCGGGGCGACGCGGCGGCGAGAACGCGTGGGCGTTCACGGCGTGAACGGCCGGGTGCGGGAGGCGGCCCGCGGTAGAGCCTCATCCGCCGCACACGGCGCCCGCCACGACGAGGACGCCTCCCCACCCGCCACCGCGGAATGCGAGTGCACTCCGGGGACTCTACCGCGGACCCACCCAGCGCGGTCGGGTCTGCCTAGCGCAGTCTAGCGGGGTCGTGAGGGGGCGCCCATTGGACCAAAGGCGGATCGGGCGGGATGCGGGGGGCGCGCCGTGCGAGCCGGGTCGCGCGGGACGCGACCAGCGGCACGGCGACCTCGACCGCCGGCGCGCCGCGCGAGCCGGGCCGCCCGCCGCACGTGCGGCGCGCGCCCGGCCCACCCGTCGAAGCGGGATGCGCGAGCGGCCTTGCGCGAGGGCGGCTGGCCGCTCTGAAGTGCGCCCGGCAGGACTCGAACCTGCGGCCCACAGTTTAGGAAACTGTTGCTCTATCCGCCTGAGCTACGGGCGCGGGAGCGGAGCGGCGGTGCGGGGAGACGCCCGACGAGGGGCGTGACCGGCGACGCTCCGCGGACGAAATATAACGCAGCGCCGCGGCGCTGTGCACCCCGCCCGCCGCGGCCGCCGACGGACGCGCGGAGCGTCAGTAGTCTTACGGATTGAAGGAGCGGCGCGCCGGGATGCATTGTACCCGGCGCGGCCCAGCCCAGACTGCCCCGCCATCTACGGATGCCCTCCATGGAAGCCCGGAAGATCTGGCCAAACGCGCGGGTCAGCCGCGATACCGGGACGTTGCTCGAGGCGGTGCTCCAGTCCCTACCCATCGAGGTGGTGGTGCTGGCGCCGGATGGGGAGATCCTGTTCGCGAACCGGAGCTGGCACGACTTTGCGGAGGCGAACGGCGCGAGCGCGGCCGCGGTCGGCGCGGGGGTGAACTACCTGGAGGTGGTTCGGCGCGCGGCGGCGGACGGCTCGCCGCTGGCGCGCGAAGCGCTGGAGGGGGTCGCCGCGGTGCTCGAGGGGCGGTCGGACCACTTCGCGTTGGAGTACCCGTGCCCTGCCCCGGGCGCGGACCGCTGGTTCCTCATGCAGGTCGATCCGATCGCGCCGCGGCGCGGCGCCGTGGTGCTCCACTCGGACGTCACGGCGCGAAAGGTCGCGGAGCGGCGGGTCGCGGCGAGCTACGAGCGGTATGCGCTGGCGACGCTCGCCGGCGGCGTCGGACTGTGGGATTGGGATCTCACGTCGGGCGCGATGTTCATCGATCCATCGCTGAAGGCGCTGCTCGGCTTCAGCGACAGCGAGGTGCCGAACCGCGCCGACGAGTGGATGCGGCTCGTCCATCCCGACGACCAGGCGCTGCTGGCGGAGGAGACCCGGCGCGCGCTGGCCGGCGAGAGCCGCATCCTGGACGTCTCGCACCGGATGGTGGCGAAGGACGGCCGGATCCGGTGGTTCCTGGCCCGCGGGTGCGTCCTGCGCGACGGTCGGGGCCGGCCGGTGCGGATGGTCGGGCTGGACGCGGACATCACGGCGCAGCGCGAGGCGCGCCTTGCGCTGGAGCGTCAGCAGCGGAAGTACGCGGACATCTTCGAGGCCGCCGACGTCGCGATCTTCGAGGTGGACTGCACCGGGCTACCGGGCCTCCTCGCGGAGGCGACGGCGCACGGCGCCAGCGACCTCGCGGCGTACCTCGACGCGACGCCGGCCGCGCTGCGCCGGGCGTGGCAGACGCTGGCGGTGCGGGATGCGAACCCGGCGGCCATCCGGTTGTTAGGCGTGTCGTCGCGCGAGGAGCTGCTGGCGCGGCGACTCGACGACCCGCCGGATGCGGCGCTGGCGGCGTTCCGCGATCACGTGCTCTCGTTCGCCAGCGGGGCGACGACGTGCGAGGTGCAGCTCAAGCTGCGCACGCGCTCGGGGCAAGAACGCCACGTGATCATCACGTCGCGCTTCCCCGCGGACCGCGCGCTCGACAGCGTGCTCGTGTGCGCCCATGACGTGACGAGCCTGATGGAGGTGCAGCGGCGCTACGAGATGGCCACGGCATCGGGCGGCGTCGCGGTCTTCGACGTGGTGCCGGCCACGGGTGTGCTGCACGTCGACCAGGCGCTCTATCGCCTGATCGGCATCGAGCCCTCGGAGCGGCGGTCGCGGAGCGCGTGGCTGGAGCGGATCGCCCGCGAGGACCGGCCGCGGGCGCTGGCGGAGGAGGCGCGGATCCTCGCGCCGGATGCGCCGCGCGATGCGGACGGGAACACGCCGATCCCGGACGCCGAGTACCGCGTCGTCCACCGCGACGGCACGTCCCGGTGGGTGCTGGTCCGGGGGACGGTGGTCCGCGACGCCGCCGGCACGCCGATCCGGGTGATCGGCACGGTCACGGACATCACCGGCCGCTGCGAGGCGGAGGAAGCGCTGCGGCGCGGGCGCGACGAGATCCGCGACCTGGCGGCTCGCCTGATCGTGGCGCAGGAGGAGGAGCGGCGGCGACTAGCGCGCGAGCTGCACGACGACCTCAACCAGCGGCTCGCCGGGATCGCGATCGCCATCGCCGACGTGAAGCAGCGGTCCGCGGACGTGTCCGGGGCGGTGCGCCAGCAGCTCGATCGCGCCGGCGAGCAACTGGCGCAGCTCGTCGCCAGTGTGAGGCAGCTCTCGCACCAGATGCATCCGGGCGTCCTCGAGCACGCCGGCCTGGTGCTCGCCCTGCGCTCGCTGGCGCAGGACCTGGCGAGCCGGGGCGAGCTGGAGGTGGACCTCGCGTTCGGCGAGCTCGACGAGCCGCTCCCGGGCGACGTCGCCCTGGTGCTGTACCGGGTCGCGCAGGAGGCGCTGCGCAACGTGGTCAAGCACGCGGGGACCCGATCGGCCGAGGTCTTCCTGGGCCGCGTCGGCGAGATGCTGGTGCTGACGGTCCGCGACCATGGCGTGGGCTTCGACCCGACGATCCGGTCGGGTCGTCAGGGGCTGGGTCTGCTCAGCATCCACGAGCGGGTCCGCGTCCTCGGCGGCGACGTGCGCGTCCGCACGAGCCCCGGCGCGGGGACCGAGGTGACGGTGCGCGTTCCGGAAGGGAGGCCGCTGTGAGGCGCAACATCCGCGTCCTGCTGGCGGACGACCACACGCTCGTGGCCGAGGGACTGCGCAGCCTGCTCGAGGGGAAGTGCGAGATCCTCGGGATCGTCACGGACGGCGAGGCGCTCGTGGACGCGACGCAGCGGCTGCGGCCCGATGTCGTCATCACCGACATCACGATGCCCCGGCTGAACGGGCTCGACGCAATCCGCGAGCTGCGGCGGAGAGGCGTCGACGTGCGCGTGGTGGTGCTGACGATGCACGCCGATGCGTTCCTGGCCGCCGAGGCGTTCCACGCCGGAGCGGCCGGCTACGTGCTCAAGCACTCGGCGGGCGAGGAGCTGGTGCAGGCGATCCACGAGGTCCACGGCGGTGGGGTGTACATCACCGGGCTCATCCCGAAGGACCTGGTGTCGAAACTGATCGCCTCGGAGGAGAAGGCGCCGGCGCCGGAAGGGAAGCTCACACCGCGCCAGCGGCAGATCCTCCAACTCGCGGCGGAGGGGCGGAGCATGAAGCAGGTCGCTGCCGCGCTGCGCATCTCGCGCCGGACCGCGGAATCCCACAAGTACCAACTGATGCGCACGCTCGGGGTGCGCTCGACCGCAGAGCTGGTCCACTACGCGATCCGTCTCGGCCTGATCCCGCCGCCGCCGGGGCGGACGACCCGCGAGGGCGCGGAGCTGCACCGGGCGCTCTGAGCACGGCTTCCCTGCCGTGGCGCCGCCCGGCGGCGGTCGATTCGCGTCGCCCGCGCCGCCGGCCCCGCACCGCGCGCCGGGGGCGTGAGCGACGGGCGTGCGGACCGGGGCGGCGCGCCGGTCGTTCACCGCCCCGCCGACGGCGCACTCGCCGCTCACGCCTCTGCCGACGGCGCTCCCACCGCGGATTCGACGATCTCCAGGAATTCGGCCACCGGAATCGGCTTGCGCAGCACGGCGACATCCAGCTCGCGCAGGCGCTGCGCGTGCAGGTCGTCGAACGCGCTGTAGACGAGCACGGGCAGCCCGGCGGTCTCCGGCCTCGAGCGGAGCGCATCGATCAGCTCGAACCCGCTGCGCCGGGGCATGTGCAGGTCGGTCAGGACGGCGCGCGGCCGCACGCGTGAGAGCATGCCGAGCGCTTCGTCGACGCTGGCCGCGAGCGCGACCTCGTAGCCGCGATACTCGAGGATGAGCCGCGCGAGGACGCGGTCCTCCTCGAGGTCGTCGAGGACGAGGATCGGTCCCTGGCCGGATCGCATGGCCGGGGCGCGGCCCGGGCCGGGCTCCAGCCCCGCGCCGGGCGCGGGGCGCGCGTATCGGTCGGCCGCCTCGCGCCTCATACGGGCGTCGCCTCGCGGTGCTCGGCGCGCAGCCGGAACGCCGTCGCGATCCGCGTGATGCCGACGAGGATCGCGCCCAGCCCGACGATCCAGACGAGCGCCAGGAGGCCGATGATCGGCCGGGCGATCAGGAACGCGCCCACCAGGATGAGTAGCACGCCAGCGGCCGCGTAGGCCCACGCATGATGCACGACGCGGCGGAACCGGAACGCGTGGCCGATCTCGAACAGGCCGGTGCCGATGCACCACACCGCCACGAGGACGAGCAAGGCCATGGCGGTGAGCCCGGGCCAGAAGAACGTGACGAAGCCCACGATCAGGCCGAGGATGCCGATGGCGATGAGCGGGAAGGCGTCGCGGCGCTCGCCGCGGCCCGAGACCGCGAGCGCGAGCGCGAGGAAGCCGTCGACGAGCGCGAAGGCGCCGTAGGCCAGGAGCAGGATGACGAAGGAGGGCGCGGGGTACGTCAGGATCAGGACGCCGACCAGGATCCCGATGATCCCGCGCACGAGCCAGACCCACCATCCCGCCGAATCGGTCGCGTCCATCGGGGATCTCCCGGTGCCTGTGCCGTGGCCGACCGGCCGATGCGGCCGGCAGCCGGCGCGGCGTCCTCAGCGGCTATCTAGCGGGCGTAGGACGGCCTTGAAATTGGACCAAGGTCTAGCGGGAGGGCGCGCCCGGCGGACGGTCGCGGCGGCGCGGTGCCGCGCCGTTCCCCACTCGCGGGCCGGCCGGCGCCGCGACCCGCGAAGCGGCAACCTCGGGGAGGACGTGTCGCAGCGCCTGCCGGCGTAGAGCCGGCCGGGCGCGGCCCAGGCCGGGGATCGGAGAGAAGGATGGCCCGCGCGCCGGCGACCGCTCCCACTGGGCCGAAGCGGAAAGACAGGAGGGAATGGAGGGTCGCTGGGGACTCAGCGCGCGGGCCGGGCTCATCGATGTCGGATGCGAGTTTGGGCGCCTGCGGGCGCCTGGTCGCCTCGCCCGGGCCGCCCGGTTGCGGCGGGCGCCCGAGGCCGGCCCAGGTGACGCCGGGGTGGGCCGACCCTCCACGGCGATACTGCTGCCGTGCAGGGGGGGAGGGTGGCCCGACCCCGACGTCACGCCGTGATCGGCGGCCGCCGACGTCGCGTCGGCGGCCTCGGTGGAAGAGATAGGCGCCGGCAACCGGGGGCGGAATTGGACCAAGGGCGTATCTGCGGCCGCGCCAGGTGCAGCCGGTGCGGCTGGTGCGGCCGGTGCGACCGCGACCGTCCGGGGGCTCGACCGCGAACGGCCCCGGGGACTCGTCGCCACCGCTCGCGGGCCCGGTCGCCGACGGCCCGGGCGCCTCGCCGCGACCGGCCCCGGGGGGCGTTGGCCGCTTGCGGCGCCGGGGGCCTGGACGCCACCGGCCGGGGGCCGCAGCGCCGATCCCCGCCCCAGCTCCGTGCGCGCCGCCGATCTCGGCGCCCGCGGGCCGCGGCCGTTGGACCATGGTCTAATGGATTTGGTGTCAACCGCTTCTAGCTTCCCTCATAGGGCCGCACGCGGCCCGACGCCGATGCTCGACCCCGACCCGAACCCACGGGGAGCCCGGCATGAACAGCCTACCCTGGCGACCGAGCCCGGCGCCACCCGGGCCACAGCGGCGGCAGAGATCCGGAGCGCGCCGACGTCGACGGGCCGGCGGACCCACCACTGTCCTCATCGTCGACAGCGACGATGACACCCGCGCCATCTACTCGACGTTCCTCGAGCACAACCGGGTGCGCGCGCTCCAGACCGGCGACGTGTCCACCGCGCTGCAACTGGCCGTCCAGAACCGCCCGGACGTCGTGGTCTGCGAGATCGCGCTCCCCCGGCTGTGCGGCGAGACGCTGGTGGCCCGCCTCCGCTCGCATCCGAGCACGGCGGCGATCCCGATCGTCGTCGTCACGTCGTGGGTGTTCCCGCCGGATGAGGTCCTGGGCGCCGCCGCCGGCTGCACGCTGATGCTCCCGAAGCCGTGCTCGCCCACGGAGCTCTGGCGGGCGATCCGGGCCGTGCTCCGGTAGCGGAGGCCGCGAATGCGTATGTTTACGGATTGCCCGTCGTTCGCGCGGCCGCCCACCTTCCCGAACGGCCCGGCACCGCGGCACTCCCCCGGCGCCGGGTCGCGACGCTCGCCCCGGACCACCACGCCCGCGGGCGACGGCGCCGCAGATCGTGAATTCCCGCTTGGAGATGGCTCATGACCGTGTCGCCACCACGCGTCTTCGTCGTCGATGACGACCCCTCCGTCCGCATGGCGCTCGCCCGCCTGATCGGTGCCGCCGGCCACACGGTGGAGACGTTCGGCTCGGCGCGCGAATTTCTCGAAAATGGGTGCCACCTCGAAGCCGGCTGCGTCGTCCTCGACCTGCGCATGCCCGACCTCGACGGCCTCGAGCTCCTCGATCTCCTGCGCAAGGACGGCTCCGTTATGCCGGTCATCTTCATGACCGGATTCGGAGACATCCCGACCAGCGTCCGGGCCATGAAGGCCGGCGCCGTCGACTTCCTGCCGAAGCCGGTCGCCGACGACGCGCTGCTCCAGGCGATCGGCGCCGCCCTCGAGGCCGATAGCCGCGCACGCCACGCCCGCTCCGGGCAGGAAGACATCCGCCGCCGCTTCGAGGGGCTCACGCCCCGGGAGCGCGAGGTGTTCCGCCTCGTCGTCGCCGGTCGCCTCAACAAGCAGGTCGCGCGCGAGCTTGGCGTCGCCGAGAAGACGGTCAAGGTCCACCGCGCCCGCGTCATGGAGAAGATGGGCGTGCGCCGCGTCGCGCAGCTCGTGCAGCTCGCCGTGCGGCTCGACCTCGACAACGAGCCGGCGACGCCGTCGGACCTGCCGCTCCGGGACGCGCCCGCCCCGCCGGCTGCCAGCCTCTGGCCGCACACCCCGGTGGCGCTCCCGCGCGATGCCACCGGCCCGCAGCGCCACGCGGAGCTCTGACGGTCGCGGCTCCCCCCTTCCCTCCCCCGGACGTCGCCGCCACGCGGT
>JADGGV010000175.1 GCA_019689775.1 Gemmatimonadota bacterium | reverse complement strand
CCCGGCTGCTGCCCCTGCTGGCCGCCCTGCTGCGCACCCTGCTGGCCGCCTTGCTGGCCGCCCTGCTGCTGCCCGGAGCGCTGGCCACCCCGCTGCGCCCCCGACTGCTGCCCGTTCGGCTGCATCCCCGGCCGTTGCCCCTGCGGCTGCCCCTGCGACTGGCCCTTCTGCATCCCCAGTTGCGGCGGGTTCGGCAGCGACTGCCCCTGCGGCTGGTCGCCCTGCTGCGCCTGCTTCATCCGCTCGGCCAGCGACGCCTGCCGCTGCGCCAGCGAGAGCGCCTCCTGCGTCGCCTGCTGGACCGCCTGCTGCACCTCGCTCTTCCAGCTCTCCGACATCTGCTTGCGCGTCTGCTCGAGCTGCTGCGCCGCCTGCTGGAGCTGGTCCGCCGCCCGCTGCCCGTTCTGGCTGGCCTGCTGCTGCGCCTGTTGCTGCGCCTGCTGCGCGGCCTGCTGCATCGCCTTCCGCGCCGAGTCCGCCTTCTCCTGCGCCCCCGACGTCTGCTGCGCCGCCTGCTGCTCGCCCTGCTCGTCGAGTTGCTGCCGCATGCGGTCGATCGCCTTCGCCAGCGAGTCCGCCCGCTGCGCCAGCTCCGCCTGCCGCCGAGCCTGCTCCTCCCGTTGCTTCTGCGCCTCCGGCGACCGCGAGCGCTGCGCCTCCTCCGCCTGCTTCTGCATCGCCTCCGCCAGCGCCTTCTGCTGCGTCGCCATCTCGCGCGCCTGCTGCGCCAACGAGTTCATCTGCTGCTCCGCCGCCGCGCGCCGCAGCAGCTCGAGGCTGTCGTCGATGCGCTTGCGGAACTCGTCCTGCTGCTGCGCGAGCTGCTGTAGCGCCTCCTGAAGCTTCGCCTGGTCCATGTCGGCCAGTGCCTGCTTCAGGTCCTGGAGCTTCTGGCGCAGCTCCGGCGTCAGGATCTGCTCGTAGAGGTCCCGCAGCTCCTTCAGCCGCTTCTGGAGCTCGGGATCCTGGAGCCCGGCCGCCTGCATCGCGCGCTCGAGCCGTGCCGTGCGCTGCTTCAGCTCCTCGACCTGGTTCATCAGCGCTTCCTGCCGGTCGAGGAGCTGCCGCGCCTGCTCGGTCCGCTCGTATCCCGGCGACTGGCTCCGCTCCTTCCCACCGCGCGAGTCGTTCCCCGGCGAGCCGCCCCGCGACGAGCCGCCCCGCGCGTTGCTCGCCGCCGACCGCCGCGACAGGTCCCGCGTCGACTCCTGGAGCCCCTTCGCCGTCTTCGCCACCTCGGTGGCATCGGCGACCAACGCCTCCGCCTGCGCCTCCGCCTGCCGGCGCAACTCGTCCATCCCCGGGATCCACAGCGTGAACGTCCGCGACACGCCGACCTGGCCCGCCGGCGAGTTGTCCGTCACCCGGATCTGGAAGTGCAGCGTGTCGCCAGGCAGCAGCCGCCGGTTCGTCGCGTCCAGGACCGTCTCGAGCGACGCGTGGTCCGTCGCTCCCCCGAGCGCGATCGCCTGCTCCACGGCCGCGTCCCGCTGCCCCAGCGCGCTCACGCGCCAGCTCACCAGCGAGGCCGAGCGCAGGCCGTGGTCGTCCCACGCGTTCGCCGCGATCGGCTGCTTCATGTCCGGCGAGATCGTCGTGTCCGTCGCCGGGACCAGCACCTCGACCTGCGGCGCGCTGTCCGGAACGACCATCAGCTCGAGCGCACCCGGCACCGCGTTCGGCGCCGCGCCGCTCCGATCCACGAGCGCCCAGTCGTACGTCCCGCTCGCCGTCGGCGTCCACGCCCCCTCGAAGCGGTCGGCCGTCGCGCTCAGCGTCACGCGCACGCCGCCGTCCCGCCGCACCAGCGCGGCGCTCGCCAGCGGCCGCGTCGCCCGCCCCCGGATCCGCAGCCGCGTCCCCGCCGGGATCTCCAGCCCCGGCACGTCGCCGTCGAAGCGCTCGGCCGCCCGGTTCAGGTAGGAGGGGTAGATCACGTCGACCACCAGGTCGGAGACCAGCAGCGGGTCGACCGGCACGACGCGGAACGTGTCGCTCGTCGCGCCGTCCGGCGCCGTGACCCAGTAGCTCAGCGGCGCGTCGATCCCGGCCAGGCTCGTCGCCGCGCTGTCGCCCGAGACATGCAGCTCGCGGTGCCGCGGCACGTCGCCGGCCGCCCGCCAGTGCACCGCCACCGTGCGCCGCCCCTTCGCCAGCACCCGCAGCGCCAGCGCCCCGCCGCGCGGCACGCGCGCGTTCCCCGGCAGCACCTCGAGCGCCGGCATCGGCGGCGGCGTCAGATGCGCCACCGGATGCACCAGCGGCCGCCATCCCGCGCTCGCGCGCTCCGGCGATGCGAAGCCCAGCACCAGCACCACCGCGACCGACCCGGCCAGCGCCAGCAGCGCCTGGTTGCGGCGCCGTCGCGCGCGAGCCCCCGCCGCGCCCGTGAGCTGCGCCGGCGTCGTCGCCGACAGATGCCGCGCCACCTCGCTCTCCGCCCGCAGGTACAGCGCGGGCGACGTCCCCTCCGGAACCGTCCGGCTGAGCTCCAGCACGCCGCGCACCGTCCCCGACGGCAGCCCCAGCGTCTCCTCCGCCGCCGCCGCAGCGCGCGCCTCGTCGTACGCGGCGATCCAGCGGCGGAACAGCCACCAGCCCAGCGCCGCGGCCGCCGCCACGCCCACCAGCTCGACCGCGAGCGGCGCGACCCCCGGATCGCGCCACGTCGCCGCGCCACCGGCCGCCCACGCCACCACGAGCACGGCCGGCACCACCACCCCGACCAGCCCCACCGCGGCCCACAGGGCGTCCACCTGGACGCGGCGCCTCGCCGCGGCGATCGTGCTCCGAAGGCGCTGACCGGTCGGGCTCATCGTGCCACCTGCGAGAGTGCGTAGACGAAGAGGTTGACGCCCATCCGGAGCGCCGCCTCGTGCAGCTCGGGGGGATCGTTGTAGGTCTGCGGGTCCTCCCAGCCGTTCCCCAGGTCCGACTGGTAGCTGTAGAACACCACCATCCGGCCGTCGTGGAAGATCCCGAACCCCTGCGCCGGCTTTCCGTCGTGCTTGTGGATCTTCGGTAGGCCCCGCGGAAAATCGTAGAACGCGTGGTAGATCGGATGGTCCCGCGGCAGCTCCGTCAGCGGCGCGTCCGGGTAGATCCGCTTGATCTCGCGCCGGAAGCTCTCGTCCATCCCGTAGTTGTCGTCCGCGTGCAGGAACCCGCCGCCGTCGAGGTACTGCCGCAGCAGCTTCACCTCTTCGTCCGTGAAGTGGACGTTCCCATGCCCCGTCATGTACAGGTACGGGTACGTCCAGAGCTGGGGGTCCGTGATCTTGACCCGGCCCGGCGTCGTGGAGACCGGGATCCCGGTCCGCGTGCGGATGGCGTTCAGCAGGTTGGGCAGCCCCGACGGGTTGGCGTACCAGTCGCCGCCCCCGCCGTACTGGAGTTGCGCGATCGTGAGCGTCGGACTCGCCGCCGGCGCCTCCGGCGCGGCGGCCATCGCCAGGGCGAGAAGCGAAACCAGCAGCGACCTCAACTCGTATCTCCTCCGCTCTCCCTCGCCAGGGCGAGGGCGATCTCGTACGCGCGGTTGCGCGGGATCCCTACCGCGTCCGCCACGCGCTTCGCCGCGGCGCTCGGCCGCAGCCCTTCCTCCAACAATTCGCGGGTCCGGCGCCGCGCCGCCGCCTCCACATCCTCCGCCGCGGCCACCGCGGACCGCCCACCCACCACGACGACCACCTCGCCCCGTGCGCCTTCAGCCTCGTAGTAACGCCGAACCTCCCCCACGGTTCCACGCACCACGGACTCGTGCAGCTTCGTAAGCTCGCGCGCCACCGCCACGTCCCGCTCCGGCCCGCAGTGCTCCTCCAGCTCCGCAAGAAGCCGGGCCAGCCGACCCGGCGCCTCGTACAGCACCGCGGTGTGAGTCAGCGCCGCGATCTCCGCCAGCCGCTCCGCCCGCTCTCCGCCGCTCCGCGGCAGAAAGCCGTAGAACGTGAACGGCTCCATCGGCAGCCCCGAGACCACCAGCCCCGCCAGCAACGCCGAGGCGCCCGGGACCGGCACCACCACGTGCCCCGCGCCGACCGCGCCTTGCACGATCCGTGCGCCCGGGTCCGACAGCAGCGGCGTCCCCGCATCCGACACCAGCGCGAGCTCCTCCCCGGCGTCGAGCCACGCCACCACACGCGCCACCCGCGCCGCCTCGTTGTGCTCGTGCGCGGACACGAGCGGCGTGTCGATCCCGTAATGCCGAAGGAGGATCGACGTCCTCCGCGTGTCCTCGGCGAGGATTCGGTCGACCGCGCGTAGCACCTCGACGGCCCGGTAGGTGATGTCGGCCAGGTTCCCGATGGGGGTGCTCACAATATATAGATGTGACATGGACTTACGGTAGTGGGATCCACCCGGTCGCGAGGCCGCCGCGAACGCGACGCCCCGCTCCGTCGGCGCCCGATGCGGCGCGACGGGAGCGGGGCGTGCCGTTGGCGGTTCAGGGCGGCCGCGGCCCGGCGCGGCCGCGCCCTCAGCTCAGGTGCTGCTGGATCTTCTGCTCGAGGTAGGCCCGCGGCACGGCGCCCACGACGGTGTCCACGAGCTTGCCGTCCTTGAAGAAGAGCAAGCTGGGGATGGAGCGGATGTTGAACCGCATCGAGGTCTGCTGGTTGGCATCGACGTCGAGCTTCATCACCTTCAGCTTCCCCTCGTAATCCTGGGCGAGCTGCTCGACGATCGGCGCCACCATCCGGCACGGCCCGCACCACACGGCCCAGAAGTCGACGAGCGCGAGGCCCGGGGCGTTCTCGACCTCCTGGCTGAAATCGGCGTCCGTGACCGCCCTCACCTTCCCGTTCTCCGCCATCCGGTTCTCCTTGTTCGAGAGCGCGGCCCGTGGCCCGGTCGCGGCTCCGAGGTTACCTTAGTGACCACTACGGGGTTGCAAAAAACCGGCCCGGATCGGATATGGACCAGCTTCCCCTCGACCACGTCGCCGTGGCCGTTCGCTCCATTGCGGAATCGTTGCCGATCTTCGAACTCCTAGTCGGTGCACGGAGTTCCGACCGCGAGCGCGTCGTCGACCAGGGCGTCGACGTCGTGTTCGTCGGGGACGGCGACGCCCGCATCGAGCTGATCGAGCCGCTCTCCCCCGACTCGGGCGTCGGGCGCTTCATCGACAGGCGCGGGCCCGGACTCCACCACATCGCGTTCCGCGTCCCCGACCTCGCCACCACCCTCGAGCGCCTCGCCGCGCGCGGCGTCGAGCTCATTGACCGCGAGCCCCGGCCGGGCGCCCACGGCCGCCGCGTCGCGTTCGTCCACCCCCGCAGCACCGCCGGCGTCCTCGTCGAGCTGGTCGAGGGGTGAACCGGCACTGGTTCGCCGTCGCCATCCCCACGCTGAACGAGGAGCAGCGCATCGGAGGCACCCTCGCCGCGGCACCGGCCGCGTTTGGCGCCGATGCCGCGTGCATCGGCGTCAACGGCGACAGCCGCGACGCGACGGAGCGCCGCGGGCCGGTCCGGCCGGCCGGCTACCGCCCGTTCAGCGCGTTGATGTCGATCTGCTCCACGAGCCACGCGCCCTTCTTCGACTGCACGACCGTGAATGGCACGACCGGCGCGCCATCCGCGAGCTGCAGCCGGACGTTGATGCGCACGGCCTCGCCGATCCGGCCCGGGACGACCGACTGCCCCTGGATCTCGTAATCCTGGTGCCGCAGCAGCGAGGCGAGCGCGAACATTCGCTGCTCCACCTCCTTGCGGTCGTCGCGCTCGGCGACGCTGCCGTTCCGCGTGCCGAAGAGCCGCCCCATCGTCACCAGGTCGTTGTCGTTGGCCGCACGCAGGAACTGCTCGACCGCCAGCCGCGGCGCGATCCCGGGCACGATCGCGGACGACGGCTCCAGCGTACGGTGCGCGCAGCCGAGCACCAACGCTGCGGCCAGCAGGCCGAACGCCCGACCCGCGGCACGGCGGGGTCTCGGGGTGTGTCGCATGAGAGAGGGCTCCGGAAAACAACTGCGCCGCCCCGGCGCCACGGGGCGGCGCGAACGTTAGGCCGAACGGCGCCGGACTGTCAAGCGGCCTCGTGCGCCGTGCCGCCCGCCTCCGCGGCCTTCCGGAACGTCAGCGCGGGCGATGCCGGCTCGCGGTCCACCACGATCGTGTCGCCGTCGTGGAAGTCGCCTTCCAGCAGCCGCAGCGCCAGCGGATTCTGGACCAGCCGCTGGATCGCCCGCTTGAGCGGCCGCGCGCCGAAGGACGGCTCGAAGCCCTCCTCCGCGATCAGGCGCTTCGCCGCCGGCGTGATCCGCAGCGTGATCTTGCGCTCCGCCAGCAGCGCCTCCAGCCGCCGCAGTTGCAGCTCCACGATCCGCTCCAGCTCCGCCGCGCCCAGCGGCCGGAAGATGATGATGTCGTCCACGCGATTCAGGAACTCCGGCCGGAAGTGCGCTCGCAGCTCCCGCAGCACCAGCGCCTCGACCGCCGACCACTCGTCCACCCCCGTCCGCTCCAGGATCAGCGGGCTGCCGATGTTCGAGGTCATGATGATGACCGTGTTCCGGAAATCGACCGTGCGCCCCTGCGAGTCCGTCAACCGCCCGTCGTCCAGGATCTGGAGCAGCACGTTGAACACGTCGGGGTGCGCCTTCTCCACCTCGTCGAAGAGCACCACCGAGTACGGCCGCCGGCGTACCGCCTCCGTGAGCTGCCCGCCTTCCTCGTAGCCGACGTATCCCGGCGGAGCCCCGATCAAGCGCGCCACCGCGTGCTTCTCCATGTACTCCGACATGTCGATGCGCACCATCGCGCTCTCGTCGTCGAACAGGAACTCCGCCAGCGCACGCGCGGTCTCCGTCTTCCCCACCCCGGTCGGTCCCAGGAAGATGAACGAGCCGATCGGCCGGTTCGGATCCTGGAGCCCCGCCCGGCTCCGGCGCACCGCGTTCGCCACCGCCGCCACCGCCTCGCGCTGCCCGATCACACGCCCGCCGAGCAGCTCCTCCAGCCGCGCCAGACGCTGCCGCTCCGTCTCCAGCATCCGCGCCACCGGGATCCCCGTCCACCGCGACACCACCTCCGCCACGTCCTCCGACGTCACCTCCTCCTTCAGGAACCGCCCCCGCCCCTGCTCCGACTCCAGCTTCGCCCCCGCGGCCGCCAGCTCCCGCTCCAGCCGCGGGATCTCGCCATACTGAAGCTCCGCCGCACGGTTCAGGTCCCCGCTCCGCTGCGCCCGCTCCGTCTCGACCTTCGCATCGTCGATCCGTTGCTTCAGCTCCCGGATCTGCTGGATCTGCGCCTTCTCCGCCTGCCACCGCGCCTTCATCGCGTTCGACGTCTCGCGCAGCTCCGCCAGCTCCGCCTCGATCCGGCTCCGCCGCTCCACCGCCTCCGGATCCTCCTCCCGCTCGAGCGCCGTCCGCTCGATCTCCAACTGCATCATGCGACGCTCGACCTCGTCGATCTCCTGCGGCAGCGAGTCGATCTCGATCCGCAGCCGGCTCGCCGCCTCGTCGATCAGGTCGATCGCCTTGTCCGGCAGGAAGCGCCCTCCGATGTAGCGGTCCGATAGCTTCGCCGCCGCGATCAGCGCCGAGTCCGTGATGCGAACCCCGTGGTGCACCTCGTAGCGCTCCTTCAGCCCCCGCAGGATCGCGATCGTGTCCTCCACGCTCGGCTCCCCCACGTACACCGGCTGGAAGCGCCGCTCCAGCGCCGCGTCCTTCTCGATGTGCTGCCGGTACTCGTCCAGCGTCGTCGCACCCACCACCCGCAGCTCGCCCCGCGCCAGCGCCGGCTTCAGCATGTTCCCGGCGTCCATCGCGCCCTCCGCCTTCCCC
>JADGGV010000174.1 GCA_019689775.1 Gemmatimonadota bacterium | reverse complement strand
GCCTGTCCGAGAAATCCCGGCCCGACCGCTCTCGCCCTGGCTCAGCTTGCCCACTTCACGTGCAAAACGGTCCTACTACGCCCCGACGAATAAGCCAGGCTTATTACTCCGTTCGAGACCGCCTTCGCACATCCATACCGCGCATCCCCACCGCGCATCCCCACCCCGACATCGGCCCGCCAGGGCCTCACACCTTCAGCCGATCCCCCGGCCGGGCCACCATCGCGTACAGCACGGGCATCAGGATGATGCTGATGAAGAGCCGGGAGACCAGCCCACCGACGATCACCAACGCGAACGGCCGCTGCGAGTCGGAGCCGACGCCGGTCGACAGCGCCGCGGGCAGCAGGCCGAGCGCGGCGACGAGCGCCGTCATCATGATCGGCCGCAGGCGGAGCAGCGCGGCCTCCCGCGTCGCCTGGGCGATGTCGAAGCCGCTTTTGCGCAGCTCGTTCGCGTACGAGATGTAGACGACGGCGGTCTGCACGGAGACGCCGAAGAGCGCGAGGAAGCCGATACCGGACGAGACGGAGAACGGCGTGCGCGTGACCAGCAGGGCGAGCAGCCCGCCGACCGGCGCCGAGAGGATGACGCCGAGCACCGTGATGAACGGGAACTTGACGTTGCCGTAGAGCGCGAAGAGGAGCAGGAAGATGACGAGCAGCGTGAGCGGCAGGATGATCGCGAGCTGCCGGCGCGAGGCGGTGTACTCCTGGTACTCGCCGCCCCAGACGACGCGGTAGCCGGGCTGGAGCCGGACCTTCTCCGCGACCGCCCGCTGCGCCTCGTGCACCGCGCTCGCCAGGTCGCGCCCCTCCACGGAGTACTGCACGCCGATGAAGCGCGAGTTGTCCTGGCGGTAGATGAACGCCGCGCCGCTGCCGACGCGGATGTCGGCGAACTCGCGCAGCGGCACCTGCTCGCCGCCCGGCGTGGCGACGAGGATGTTGCCGATCTGCTGCGGGTTGCCGCGGAACTGCGGCGCGAGGCGGACGACGAGGTCGTAGAGCCGCTCGCCCTGCGCGACCTGCGTCACCGCCGCGCCGCCGACGGCGGCCTCGATCAGTCCGTTGATGTCGGCCACGTTCACGCCGTAGCGCGCGATCTTCTCGCGGTCGATCTGCACGGTGAGCGACGGCTGCCCCAGCTCCTGCACGACGGTCACGTGGCGGATCCCGCGGATCCCCTCGAGCACGTGCTTGATGTCCTTGCCGGTCTTCTCCAGCACAGCCAGGTCGGGCCCGAAGACCTTCACGTCCAGCGCGCTCTTCAGTCCCGTCTCCGCCTCGTCGACGGCGTCCTCCGCCGGCTGCGTGAAGTTGAACGTGATCCCCGGGAAGACCTGGAGCTTGCGGCTGATCGCGTCGATGAGCTGCGCCTTGGTGTGGTACGGCCCCTTCCACTCGTCGTACGGCTTGAGCCCGACGTAGAACTCGGCGTTGAAGAAGCCGGTCGGATCGGTGCCGTCGTCGGGCCGGCCGTGCTCCGAGGCGACGACGGTGACCTCCGGGAACGAGCGCAGGATCCGGCGCACCTCCGGCACGATGCGCGAGGACTCGTCGAAGGAGATGGTGTAGGGCATCGTCGCCCGGACCCAGAGCGCGCCCTCGTCGAGCTTCGGCATAAACTCGGCGCCGATGATCGGGAGGATGAGGAGCGAGGCGGCGAAGATGGCGGCGGAGGCGGCGACGGTCGTCCACGGGCGCTTCATCCAGAAGTCGAGGGTGCGCTCGTAGCGGGCCTTGACCGCCTCGAAGATCCGGTTCGGCCGCTCGCGCACGCCGCGGCGCAGCACCCAGGCGCAGAGCACCGGGAGCAGCGTGAGCGTGGCCAGCAGCGAGCCGACGAGCGCGAAGATCGTCGTATCCGCCATCGGCTCGAAGAGCCGCCCCGAGGGCCCCGAGAGCGCGTAGATCGGCAGGAACGCCGCCACGATGATCGCGATCGCGTAGAAGATCGGGCGGTCGACCTCGGCCGCCGCCTCGGCGATGACGTCGCGGATGCGGTAGCTGGTGCCCGCGCGCGCGGCGAGCTGCCGGTGGATGTTCTCCACCATGACGACGGCGCCGTCGACCAGGATGCCGAAGTCGATGGCGCCGATCGAGAGCAGGTTCGCCGGGATGTCTCGGAGGTCGAGGAAGATGAAGGCGACGAGGAGCGCGAAGGGGATCGTCGCCGCGACGATCAGCCCCGAGCGGACGTCGTAGAGGAAGAAGATCAGGACGACGACGACGAGCAGGATCCCGCGCAGCAGGTTGTCGAGCACCGTCTTCTCGGTCAGGTGCACCAGCTCGCTGCGGTCGTAGAACGGCCGGATCTTGACGTCCTTCGGCAGGATCTTCTCGTTCAGCTCCTTCGTCTTCTCCTGGACCGCCTTCAGCACCGTCTGCGTCTGCTCGCCCTTGCGCAGCAGGATGACGCCCTCGACGGCGTCGTCGCGGTCGTTGAAGCCGAACTGGCCGAGCCGCGGCGCGGCGCCGACCACGACCTGCCCCAGGTCCTTGACCAGGATCGGCGTGCCGTCGTGCACGGCGACGACGACGTTGCCGATGTCCTCGAGCGTCTTCAGGCGGCCGAGGCCGCGCACGTAGTAGAACTGCCCGCCCTCGGAGTAGAAGCCGCCGCCGGCGTTGCCGTTGCTCGCGGCCAGCGCGTCGGCGACGTCGCGCACGGACAGCCCCGAGCCGGCCAGCCGGCCGGGGTCGAGCAGCACCTGGTACTGCATCGTCTCGCCGCCGAGCCCGGACTCGTCCGCCACGCCCGGCACCGAGCGGTAGGCGCGCGAGATCACCCAGTCGTCGATGTTCTTCAGCTCCATCGGCGAGCGGTCGGGCGACTCGAGGACGTAGCGGTAGACGAGCCCCGACGGCGAGAAGAGCGGGTCGATCTCGGGCTCGACGCCCTCGGGCAGCTCGGCGGCGCGCAGCCGCTCGAACGCCTGCTGGCGCGCGAAGTAGTTGTCCGTGCCGTCCTGGAACGTCAGCCGGATGCTCGAGAGCCCGTAGAGCGAGACGGAGCGCATCACCTTCAGCCCCGGCAGGCCGTTCATCTCGACCTCGAGCGGCACGGTGATCAGCCGCTCCACCTCCTCGGCCGCGTGCCCGGGCCACTGCGTCGTGATCTCGACGAGCGGGGGCGAGAGGTCCGGGTAGGCGTCCACCGGCAGTCGGCTGAGCGACCAGAGTCCGACGCCGACCACCAGCAGCGCCAGCAGCCCCACCAGGAAGCGCTGCTCGAGCGACGCCGTGACGATCCGGTTGACCAGCGAGCCGCGCTCCGCGGGGACCTGCGCCTCTTCCGTCGCCGCCAGCTCGGGCGGCGGCAGCACGCCGTGCGGGCTCATTGGCTCTGCGCGAACTGGAGGAACAGCCCGCCCTCCGCGACGACCCGGTCACCGGCCTGGAGCCCGGAGGTCACCGGGTAGCGGTCGCCGACGCGCGCGCCCAGGACGACGCCGCGCCGCTCGAAGCGACCGTCCGCCACCTCGACGTACACGAACGGCTGGTTGTCCTCGTCGCGCAGCACCGCGCCCACCGGGACGAGCAGCCCGCGCTCGGGCCGCCGCGAGTGGATGACCACGTCCACGTACATGTCCTTCTTGAGCATGCGCGTGGGGTTCGGCGCGACGATGCGTACCGACGTCGCCTTCGTGGTCGGGTCCACCAGCGCGGCGACGTAGTCGACCCGCCCGCGGAACACCGCCGGCGAGCCGGCGACCCGGATCTCGACGCTGTCGCCCACGGCGACGCGCGGCAGGTCGGCCGGGAAGACGCTCGCCATGATCCACATCTTCGACAGGTCCGCGATCGTGAAGCACGGCGTCGACCCCGCCTGGAGGAGTTGCCCCGGCGTGATCAGCCGCTCGACGAGCGTCCCCGAGATCGGCGCCCGGATCACGCCCTGCACCGGCGCGCCGCCGTTGCCGGCCGCCGCCTCCGGGTCGACGCCAAGCGCGCGGAGTTGCTGCGCTGCCGCGTCGACGTCCGCCGCGGCCGCGACCGCGTCCGTCTGGGCCTGCTCCAGCTCGCGCCGCGGGATCGCGTCGTTCTCGAACAGCTTGGCATCCAGCTCCGCGATGCGCTGCGCGTTGCGCGCCGCCGCGACCGCCTTGCGGTAGTCGGCCACCGCGCTCGCGTAGTCCGGCGAGGAGACGTACGCCAGCGGCTGGCCGCGCCGCACCTCGGCGCCCGGCTCGACCCGGATGCGCGTCGCCGGGCCGGAGATCGGCGCCAGCACCTGCGTCGACTGGTCGCCGTCGAACGCGACCGTCCCCGTCGTCTGGACGGTGGCCGTGTACGACGTCACCGCCAGCGTGATCGAGTGGACCCGCGCGCGCTGCGCGGCGGGGAGCGTGAGGGCGGCATCACTCGCCGCGCTCGGCGCGGGGTCGCTCTCCGCGGTCCTCGAGCAGCCGGCCAGCGCGAGCCCGGCCGCCAGCGCCCAGAGCGCTGCCGTCCTACCGGTCATGGGTGCCTCCTGCGGAAGGGGTCGGCGGGAGCGGCCCGCCCACGGCCAGCTCGAGCTGCGCGATCGCGTCGTTGGCGGCGCCGAGCGCGTCGGCGAGCTGGCTCTGCGCATCGAGCAGCGCCCGCTTCGCGTCCAGGACGTCGAGCGCCGAGGAGCCGCCGAGGCCGTAGCTCACGGACGCGATGCGGTAGGCTTCCTGCGCCTCGGGGAGCAGCTCGTCGCGGATGTGCGCGACCTGCCGCAGCGCCGTCTCCGCGTCGGCGTACGCGGAGCGGACCTCCTGCTCGACCTGCGCCTCGAGGTCGCGCGCCGTGGCGGCCAGCTCCCGCTCGTAGTGGCTCGCCTCGGCGACCTCGCCCCGATGGTGCTGCCAGAAGAAGAGCGGGAGGCCGATGCCGATGTCCGTCTCGAAGACCGCCGTGCTCCCCGGCGAGTGGTTGCGCACCACGCCGATGTCGAGGTCCGGCAGCCAGTACTCGCGCGCGAGCGACGTCGCCGCGCGGGCCCCCTGCCGCTGCGCCACCAACGAGCGCACCTCCGGGCGCATCGCCGCCGCGCGCTGGCGCAGCTCGTCCAACGCCGGCAGCGGCGCCGGTGCCGCGAGCGAGTCCGCCGGCTCGATCGGCGCGCCCGGCGCCCGCCCGAGCAGCCGGTTCAGCGCCACGCGCGCGTTCGCCACGTCGCGCTCCGCCGCGATCAGGTCGTTCTGCACCTGCGAGGCGTCGACCTTCGCCTTGATCACGTCGAGCTTCGCCGCCGTCCCGGCCTCGTAGCGCGCCTGCGTCTTCTTCACGAAGTCGTTCGCCAGCTCGCGCGCGTCCGTCAGGTCGCGCACGTGCCGCTGCGCCACGAGCAGCGCGTCGTAGCTCATGGCCGTCTGCGCGGCGATCTCCTGCTCGAGCTGCGTGACCGATAGCTCCGCGGTGCGCACGTCCGCGCCGGCGACCTTGCCGCGCAGGCGGATCTTGTCCGGGAACGGGATGCTCAGCCCGAGGCCGAGCCCGCGCGTCCCGGCGGTGCTCGGCGCGAGCACGCGCGATTGGTCCTCGAGCGTCCCGCTCAGGCTCGGGTCCGGGAGTGCCGTCGCCTGGACGCCGCGCGCGCGGGCCTGCCCGACGCGCTCGCGCGCCGCCTCGAGCTGCGGGTTGTTCCGAATGGCTTCCTCAATGGCCTGGCGGCGCGTGAGCACGACCGCGGGGCCGCCGTCCGGCGGCTCCGGCCGCTGCCCAGGCTGCGCCGCGCCGGCTTGCGCCCAGACGAGCGCGACGAGTACGGCTGCGTGCATGGTCGACCGAGGTGCGCGGTGATGGCTGCGCGACCGGCGGGATGCCGGTCTCCGGCGCACGGACGAACCGCGGCCGTCGATGGCCGGGCGATCGAGCCGGCTACGCCGCCGGCTCGCCGTGCGATGCTGTCCGGATCGTTGCCGGCGGGAGGCCGGCCCTCAGACGACCGGTGGCGCCCTCGCGACCTGCGAGGAGCGGGAGGACTGACTGTGGAGGGATGGCGCCGCCATCGGCGCCGCGCCGCCCACGGCGACCGCCACCGTCGGCACGCGCAGCGACCGCACCGGCACGGCGCCGTGTTGCATGACGCTACAGATCGGACACGCCGTCGCGCAGTGGGCGGCGTGGTGCTCGCCCGGGGCCTCGACGTGCACCGGCCCACCGGTCGGCTCGTGCGCCTCCGCCAGCGGCGCGGCCACCAGCAGCACGACGTGCACCGCCAGCGCGAGCAGCGCGGCGAGTCGTCGGGCCGGTCGGGGTCTCGTAGTCGAGGCGAACACGCGCCTCATACAGGCGGCGATGGACACCGGTTCCTTCCCGCGCTCGCGCCCGGCCGGGCGCCCGGGCGGCAGCCCGGCGTCGACGCGCCGCGCGAGGCGAGCGGCCGGTCCAGCCCGGCCGCCAGGGGTGATCGGCGTTGAATCGGGAATCCGAGCCTGCACGAGTACAGCCCGGGCGCGTCCGGCGCAAGGGCGCGGCGCGGGCTCGCCCGGCGGGCGGCGCCGGGTACGGCGCCTGGCACGGCGGCCGGCGCCGCCGCCGGCGAGGGCGCGGCGGGCTACGTCGCCCCGGTACGCGGCGCCGCGCCGCCGGGTCCGGCTAGGCGCCCGAGCGGGCCACCAGCTCGGGCGGCCAGATCAGCGTGCGCTGCGACCTCGAGAAGTGCAGCACCGGTGGCTCCGGCGGCAGCTCGATGCCGATCGGCCGCGTCATGGTGTTCACGTCGATCTCGGCCGCGGCGGCCTGGAGCGGCCAGGGCAGGTGGTGGATGTCCACGCGGAAGATCCGCGGCCCGAGCGCGCCGGTGTAGAGGCAGTAGCGCTCGATCAGGAAGTGCTCCAGCGTCCCGGGCTGCGCCTCGAAGACCGCGCCGACCGGCCAGTACCTCGCCGAGAACGCCGCCGTGCCGTCGTTGCGCCGGCTCTGGACACGGACCCGGTTCCCCTCGTCCGCCACGTGCATGACCGCGTTGTAGTACGGGAGGCGGTAGAGGGTGCGCGCGCCGAGCGTCGCCAGCGCGCTGCCGCTGTCCAGGCTCAGGAAGTAGACGCCGGCGATGCCGTCATGCCGCACGTACGTGCGCACGTTCAGCTCGGGGTAGCGCGAGACGAACGGCAGCGGCGGCAGCCCGCGCGGGCGCAGCCCCTCCGTGTCGAACGGCACGATCCCGAGCCACCCGGAGCCGTCGAACTCCTCGACCTCCAGCTCCGGCGGGACGAGCCGGCGCAGCTCCGCCACCGGCACGCGCCAGTGGGCGAAGAGCACGTGTGTCCATGTCTGCTCCATCACCCACGGCGACTCCGGCAGCGGGTACGGCCGGTGGGCGACGACGTCGGTGATCTCGCTCGTCATCTCCATCTCGGGGCGGCGGCCGCGTGCGCGCATCCAGCGCCCGCGGGGCGCACGTATGTTCCCACGTCGGCTCTCCAGGCGGCGCCGGCCGTCCGACCCGCGCGCCGGCACGCTCGGCGGCCGGAGCGCGGCCTAGCTGCCGCGCCCCTCCTCGCGCCGGCGCGCCGCCTCGCGCCGCAGCCGCTCCGCCGCCTCGGGGCTCTGGCCGACGAACTCGACCGGCTCGCGGGCACCCGGGCTCTGGATCCCGGCCGCGCGGCCCGAGGTGCCCGTCGTCCCGCCGACCGAGCCGGGAAGGGTGCCGCTCAGCGATTCACCGGCGCCCGCCAGCCCGGAATCCTCCTCCTCGGGCAACTCTGACGCGTCGATCGCCGCCTCTTCCTGGGCAATTATGTCCTGATACCCCGCCCCCGGCGCGCTCCGGATGTCCCCCGCCGGCGCGCCGCTCCGCCCCTGCGCCGCGGCCCACCCC
>JADGGV010000173.1 GCA_019689775.1 Gemmatimonadota bacterium | reverse complement strand
GCTCCTCCCCTCCCCCGCTCCGCCGTGTGGCACATCGGTTGCGTCAGCGCCGCCGTGTGGTCGGGGTAAGTCGTTGGAGGGGTGGGTGATAGATGACACGTACGGGCACATGGCCGTTCCGGGCCGCGGTCGCGGCCTTCTTTTTTCCCGCCGGTCTCGCGGCGGCGCAGGAGGCGGTGCCGGATCGGCTCGTACGCGAGCGGTACCGGGCCGTCGCCGCCAGCGTGATTTGCATCCGCACGGTGGTCCAGCGTGAGCTGGCGATGGTCGACCCGGTTTCGGGGCTGATGGGGACGATCCGTTCGCCCCTGGCGATCCAGGGGACCGGCGTCGTGATCGACTCGGTGATGGAGGGCGGGCGCCGGGAGTACCTGATCCTGACGAACGCGCACGTCGCGGATCCGGGCCGGTACCTGAACCTGAGCGGGAAGTTCGTGACGGAGCTGAAGGACCGGGACCGGCCGGCGCCGGTGCCGCACGAGTCGTTCGTGGTGGATTCGTGGGAGGACGACGAGCCGGCGGACGACATCCGGCTGGTCGAGATCGCGCGGGATCCGCTGGCCGACATGGCGCTGCTCGAGACGGTGCACGTTCCGCGGGCGCTGAGTGTGTTTCCGGGGGTGATCGGCTACCCCGAGCACGGCGTTCCGCCGGGCGGGCACGTCATCACGAGCGGCTTTCCGGTGGGCGGCGAGCGGATGCTCACCGCCGAGGGGACGCTCGGGAGCCTGTTCTACGTGCACCGGCTCGGCCGGACGCACGTCGACTTCAGCACGGACCTGCCGCTCGAGCCGGGGCAGAGTGGAAGCCCGGTCTTCCTGATCGAGGAGGGGCGGAAAGGCGGGGAGCGGACGGTCGACTTCTACCTGATCGGGCTGCTGCACGCGCGGCAGGCGAAGCAGCACCTGCTCGTGCCGTACGCGCTCTGGGCGTCGACGCTGGTCCACGCGCCGCGCGGCGGTCGGCGCGAGGGCGCGCTCGTGGACGGCGCGCCGCGCTGACGCGCGGCGCCCGCGCGGGCGATCCGGGGCGCGCGGCTACGGCGTGACCGCGACGCCCCACGGGCCGCGCCCCGTCGCCACGGTGGCGATCACGCGGTTCGTCGCGGTGTCGATCACCGAGACGTCGTTCGAGAGGCCGTTCGCGGTGTAGACCCTCCTGCCGTCGGGTGTGATCGCGATCCCCCAGGGACGCTTGCCGACGGGGATCGTCGCCAGCAGCGCACCGCTTTCCGCATCCAGCACGGAGACGCTGTCCTTCGAGCCGTTCGCGGTGTAGACGCGCTTGCCGTCGGGCGAGACCACGACGCCGACCGGCCTGGCCTCGCCGTTCTCGAGCTGGATCACCGACACGACCTGGTGCGTCCGGGTGTCGATGACGGTCAGCGTGCCGCCGATCTCGGCGGTCACGTACGCGCGCGTGCCGTCGGGCGAGAACGCCGCGCCCCGCGGCCGCACGTCCACGAGAAGGTTGGCCGCGACCTGGTTCGTGCGCGTGTCGATGACGGAGACGGTGTTGCTCGTCTCGGCGGTGACGTAGACCCAGCGGCCGTCGGGGCTGATCGCCACGCCCTCGGGCTCGATGCCGACCGTCAGCGTCGAGAGCACGCGGCCGCTCGTCAGGTCGATCACCGACGCGGTGCCGGCATCCTCGTTCGACGCGTAGAGCCGCGTGCCGTCGGGGCTGACCGCGAACGCCTCGGGGTCCGTGCCCGCCGGGTACTTCGCGATCACCTTCTGCGTGGCAACGTCGATGACCGCGATCCCGTCGGCGCCGGTCTCGACCGTGCGGCCGAGATCGCTCGTGTCGCTCAGCGCGACGTAGACGCGCGAGCCGTCCGGGCTGACGCGGATGCCGCGCGGCCGCTCGGCGCCGAGCGAGATCGTGGCGCGGACCTCGTTCGTGATCGCGTCGATCGCGCTGACCGTGCAGGAGCGCTCGTTCGTCACGTAGACGAGCGGACCGGCCGGCGGCGACTGCGCGGCGGCGCCCGGCGCCAGCGCGGGCGCGCAGCAGCAGGCCAGGACGAGGAGCGCGGTGCGTGGCCTCATGGCTCACCTCGCGATCGTGCAGCGGCTGCGGGAGCGGTCGTCGCCCAGCCGGTCCAGCGCGTCCCGGGGCGACGCCGCCTCGTCGGGTCCCGCGCGCGGCACCTCCGCCACGACGTCGAACATGTCCCAGCGCGCGGGGATCTCGGTCCGGGCGCGGAGCAGGTAGAGCGGCTGGCGGAGCTGGTGGTCCCAGGGGCGGAAGCCGAGCGGCACGCCCTTGTGGCCGTCGAACTCGGCGCGCGGGCCCTCCAGGAACGCGACGAGGCCGGCCGGCTCGGTCGTACCGGCGCGGAGCGAGGCCTCCCACAGCACCTTGACCGCGAGCCACCCCGCCCAGCCGAGCGGGTCCATCGGCCGGCCGAAGCGCTCCTGGAAGCGCGCGCTCAGCGAGCCGGCGCCGAACGGCTTGCGCTCGTGGTACCACATCGCGGGCCAGGTCCCGGCGCGCGTGGCGGGGTCCGCCGCCCAGAAGCGGACCGGCTGCATCAGCGGGCCGGCCACCTGGAACCTGGGAGCCGCCTCGCGCCAGCGACGCAGGATCTCGAGCCGCGCCGGGCCGGTCAGGCAGAGGCAGAGCACGTCGGCCTCGCTCCGGCCGACGTCGGCCAGCAGCGCACGCGCGTCGGCCGCGGCGCCGGCGAGCACCACGTCGCCGCACGCCTCGCCGCCCCGCGCGCGCAGCGCCTCCCGCGTCCGGTCGCGCAGCGCCGCGCCCTCCGCCGAGCCGGAGCTCACGAAGTACCACCGGGTGAGGTGGGCGCCGCCGCCGAGGCCGTCGACCAGCGCATCCGCGTACATCGCGCCGCTCGCGGCGACGTGGAACGCGGCGCGCCGGCACTCGGTGCCGCGGAGCGCGTCCGCCGCGCAGCCGGCGTTGACGAAGACGGCGCCGAGCCGGTCCGCCGCGTCGGCGAGCGCGCGGCAGCCGGCCGCGTCGGCGCCGCCCACGAGCGCGGCGACGCCGCGGTCGCGGACGAGCCGCGCCGCCTCGCGCGCCGCCGCGGCGGGCGTGTCCGCCACGGCCTCGACCAGCTCCATGCGGCGGCCGAAGAGCTGCGCGGTGCGCGCCGCCTCGTCGGCGCCGAGGCGGACGCCGCGCCGGATCGCCTCCGCCTCCGGCGCGGCCGCGCCGCCGGCCGGGAGCACGAGCCCGACGCGCAGCACGCCGTCCCGCGATGCCGCCGCCGCGCCGAGCGCGCCGGCGCGCGCCGCGCCCAGGGCGCCGAGCCCACCCGCGGCCGCCGCGGCGGCGCGTAGGAACGCGCGCCGGCTCCACTCCCGTCCCGCCGCCGGGTCGCCGCCGCCCGCCATCACCAGACGATCTTCGCCGGGTCGCCCTTGTAGAGCGAGCGGACGTACGCCATCACCTTCCAGATCTCCTCGTCGGTGAGCTTGTCGGCCCAGGGCGGCATCCCGTTCGGCCGGCCGTGCTTGATCGTCTCGAAGACGCTGGCGTCGTCGCCGCCGTAGCGCCACTCGGTGTCGATCAGGCTCGGCCCCATCCCGCCGCCCCCCTGCGTGCCGTGGCAGCCGTAGCAGTTCCACTTGAAAAACAGCCGCTTTCCCTCCGCGATGGCGGCCGCGTCGGAGGTGAACGGGTTCTTCGCCGGCGACTCCTTGGCCGCCGAGGGCGCGGCGGCCGGCGCCGCCGGCGTCGGCTGCTGCGCGCTCGCGCCCCGGCTGCCGACCACGCTGAGCGCGACGGCCAGCGGCACGACCCACGACACCGCCACAGCGGATGGGCGCATGGCTCCGAACCTCCGGTCCAGGGATTCTCGGGGGAGCGTCATTGCCGCGTGGGAGCGGGCCGGCGCGGGATGTCGACGAGCGGGACGCCGTACTCCTGGAGGATCGCGCGGATATCGTTCCGCCGGCGGTCGAGCACCTCCTCCAGCTTCGCCTTCAGCGCATCGTCGCCGCGACGGACGCCGAGCGAGATGTCGTAGACGAAGGGGAGGAACGGCAGGTCGATGCTCGGCGAGACCGGCACCAGCTCCAGCGCGACCGGCTCCTTCCGCGCGAAGTAGCCGGCGATCGGGCCCCAGACGATCGCCACGTCCACCTCACCCGAGGCGACGGCGTCGACCAGCTTCGCCGGCGGGTTCGGCTCCGCGTAGTTCCCGTAGACCGTGTAGCCGCGCACGTTGCCGACGATGCCGCGCTGCGCCAGCGCGTGCGCCGGCGGACTGTTCGCGTAGTCGTCGCCGATCAGGTGCACGCCGATCGTGAGCCGGCGCAGGATCGGGTCGTCCAGCGAGCGGATCGTGTAGCCGCGGTCCTTGCGGTACAGGAAGACGTACGTCGAGCGGTAGTACGGCTTCGTCGTGAGCACCATGTCGTAGGTGCTCGGCACGCCGATGACCACGTCGCACAGGTTCTCGCGCAGCGTGTTGCGGATGAAGCCGCGCCGCTGCGGCCACCAGGTGTAGTGCACGGTGGCGTGCAACTCGGAGGCGATCAGCTCGGCGATCCGGTTCTCGAAGCCGTCGAGGTGCTCGTTCGTGTAGGGGAGGTTGTTCGGGTCCGCGCAGACGCGGAACGAGCCGGGCGTGTCACCGTTTCCGGCCCCGTCCTGCGCCCGCGCCGCCGGCGTGCCGCCGGCCGCCGCGACGACGGCCAGCGCCAGCACGATCCAACCCGGCCGGCCGATCCAACGATGCGGCATGAGATCCCTTCCTCCGCGGCGGGACGCCCGGCACCGACGCGCGCTGCGGCGCCGGGCGCCCGCGTCGCGGCTAGGGCAGCGAGAAGACGAAGAGCATCCCGCTCTTCGCGACTTCCTTGGTCAGGTCCTTGAACGCGTTCACCGCGCCCAGCGCCGCGGTCGGGTCATCCGGCGGCAGGTCCAGCGACACGGTCGCGCCCGACCAGCCGCCCACGCCGGCCAGGATCGCGACGTACTGCTTGCCGTCGGGCCCGATGTACGTCATCGGCGCGCCGATGATGCCGGCGCCTGTCCTGAACTTCCACAGCTCCTGGCCGGTCGTCGGGCTGACCGCCTTGAACCAGCCGTCCATGGTGCCGTAGAAGACGACGTCACCGGCCGTGCTCAGCGTACCGCTCCACGCCGACCACTTCTCGTTGTTCGCCCAGACCTTCCGCCCGGTCGTGGCGTCCCAGGCGATGAGCGCGCCGCGGTGCCCGCCCGGCCCCGGCACCGTCTTGACGATCGCGCCCACGTACGGCACGCCCGCCGTGTAGCTCACCTCGACCCCCTCGTACTCCATGCAGAGGTTGTTGGTGGGCACGTAGAACAGCTTGGTCTTCGGGTTGTACGAGGCCGGCTGCTGGTCCTTGAACCCCATCGCCGACGGGCAGATATCCGTCGTGTTCTGCCCCTGCTTCGTGCGCTTCTCCGGGTTCTCGATCGGCCGGCCGGTCTTCAGGTCGATGCCCTTCGCCCAGTTGACCGGCCCGTACGGCTGCGCCACCAGCACCTCGCCCGTCGCCCGGTCCAGCGTGTAGGCAAAGCCGTTGCGGTCGAAGTGCACCAGCGTCTTGCGCGGCTTGCCGTCGATCACCTGGTCGACGAGGATCATCTCGTTGACGCCGTCATAATCCCACGCGTCGTGCGGCGTCATCTGGTAGACCCAGCGGACCTGGCCGTTGTCGGGGTTCCGCGCCCAGATCGACATCGACCACTTGTTGTCGCCCGGGCGCTGGTCGGGGTTCCACGTCCCGGGGTTCCCCGAGCCGTAGTAGAAGAGGTTCAGCTCCGGGTCGTAGGAGTACCACCCCCACGTCGTCCCGCCGCCGAGCTTCCACTGGTCGCCCGTCCACGTCGTCACGCCCAGGTCCTTCGCCTTGTACTCCTTGTAGAACGGCTTGTACTCCGGGCCGATGCCGACCTCCGCATCCGGGCCCGTGCTGTACATCCGCCAGATCTGGTGCCCGTCCCGGATGTCGTTCGCCGTCACGAAGCCGCGCACGCCGAACTCGCCGCCGCTGATCCCCGTGATCACCTTGTCCTTGATGACCAGCGGCGCGCCGGTGATCGTCTGCCCCTTCTTCGGGTCGCCCTGCTTGACCTGCCAGACGACCTGGCCCGTGTTCGCGTCGAGCGCGACGGTCGTCGCGTCGAGCTGGTTGAAGAAGATCTTGCCGTCCGCGTACGCCACGCCGCGGTTCACGAGGTCGCAGCACGCCACGCCCGCCACCGTCGGCTCCTGCGTCGGCTTGTAGAGCCACTTGATCGGCGCGCCCTCCTTCGTCAGGTCGAGCGCGTAGACGATGTTCGGGAACGAGGTGACGAAGTACATCGTGTTGTTCAGCACGAGCGGCGCGCCCTCGAGCCCGTTCAGCGTGCCGGTCGAGAACGTCCAGGCGACCTTCAGGTTCTTGACGTTGCTCGCGTTGATCTGGTTCAGCTCGCTGTAGCGCGTGAGCGAGTAGTCCTTCCCCGGAAGCACCCACTGGTTGGGATCCCGCTGCAACTGGAGCAGATCCTGCGCCACGGCCGGCGCGGCCGCGATCGCCAGCAGCGCCGCGGCCTGCAACGCCCACCATCCCGATGACGTGAACTTGCGCATGGCTCGCCTCGCTCGGTGAAGGACACTCGGGTTCGACCGATGCCACAGGCTGGCTGGCGACGAGCCCCGGGGCCCGGCGCGCGGCGGGGGGAGCGATCGCCTCATGAGAGCCTCCTCGGTGACGGCGATGACGACGAACCGGTGGCGCCATCGCCGGGTCGGGATGCTCGATCCCACGCCCTGGCGGCGTCGCCACCGGCCGTCTCGCCCCGGGGCACAGTCGTCCCCCGGGGAGTAACCACGTCGGCGTTGAGTGAGTGGAGTGTCGTCGTCCCCTGGGGTGGGCGGAGCGGTACCTCGCTCCAGGGGCGCTAGCCCGCTCGGGCGCCTCGCGAGTGGTGCGGCTCGAGGCTTCCGACGATTGCGGGGCTTAAATCGAAGACCGGGCGCGCCATCGTGGCGGCCCGGATGATTTCGCGACCTACGGCTGGTTTTGCGGGTCTAGTACACCAATACGCCGGGTTCGGCGTGCTGTCAAGATGGGCGATCCGCGACATCGTGCGGCGCGGCGGCTGCCCGGCCGGCGGGCGCCGCCGGGTGGGTGCTCTTGACAGGCGCCGCGCGTCGCACTACCCTGGCGGGCGACGGAAACCTTCGGATCCATCCGCATTCCCGCGCGCTGCCGCCGCCTCTGGCGGCTTTTTTTTCGCACCTCAACGGAGGGGACACCCATGGCCATCCGTCCTTTCGGTGTCGGCGAGTCGCTGGTCGGCGACGGGAACGAGGTCGCGCACATCGACCTGATCCTCGGTCCGAAGGATGGGCCGGTCGGGCAGGCGTTCTGCAACGCCCTGACGGGGAACACGGACGGCTTCACGAAGCTGCTGGCCGTGGTGGCGCCGAACCTGCCCGCGAAGCCGGACACGCTGCTGTTCAACAAGGTGACGATCAAGGGCGCGCAGCAGGCGGTGCACATGTTCGGGCCGGCGCAGGCGGCGGTGGCGCGCGCGGTCGTGGACTCGGTGCAGGCCGGCGTGATCCCGGCGGACCAGGCGGACAGCCTGGTGATCCTGGTCGGCGTGTTCATCCACTGGGACGCGTCGGACGAGCGGAAGATCTTCCAGTACAACTACGAGGCGACGAAGGAAGCGATCGCGCGGGCGATGTCGAACCAGCCGGCGGTGGCCGACGTGCTGCGGCTGAAGGCGACGGCGCGCCATCCGTTCGCGGCGGGCGCCGAGGAGCTGGTGCCGGCGTGAGGTGTGGGCCCGGCCCCCGGGGGGGGGGGCGCCCCCCCGCGGGGGCGGGGGCCCCCCACCGCGCG
>JADGGV010000172.1 GCA_019689775.1 Gemmatimonadota bacterium | reverse complement strand
CTCCACACCCGGAATCACGGCGATCCACCTGCGGCGCTCGTTCCAAGCACCACCTCAACCCACATTGTCAAATAGCCATCGACACTGATCGTGTCGAGCAAAGCATTTTAACTCGCCCCAGCCGGTTCGTCAACCCCCTCGCGGAGGCCGCCCGGTCCGGCGGAGGCCATAAGGCTAGCGGCGAGTGGCGACGGCGTCAACCCGGGGTCCGCCGGCGCGCATTTGCCAGCGCCCCGGTGGTGCGCGAGCTTTGCGGCCGACCGGAGATTGGAGTGTTCGACCGCTGGAGGGGCCATGGCCGAGACCGCCCGCATTTCGCGCCGGGGTGCCGCACGCTGGATGCAGGGGCACCCTTGGATCTACCGGAGCGACGTGGTGCAGCCGCCGCCTGCGGTGGCGGGCGCGGTGCGGGTGGAGTCGGAGGATGGGCGCTTTCAGGGGATGGCGCTGTGGAGCCCGCGCTCGACGATCTCGCTGCGCATGCTGACGCGGGAGGAGCGGTCGATCGACGGGGCCTTCTGGGCGGCGCGGATCGGGGCGGCGGCGGCGTACCGGGAGCGGCTCGCGCCGGACGCGACGGCGTACCGACTGGTCCACGGCGAGGCGGACGGGCTCCCCTCGCTGGTGGTGGATCGCTACGACCGCTACCTCGTGGTGCAGCTCCTGTCGGCGGGGCTCGAGCGGTTCCGGGGCGAGATCGTGGACGCGCTCCGGGAGCGTTTCGAGCCGGCGGGGATCCTTGCCCGCCACGACGTCGCCGTTCGGGACTTCGAGGGCCTACCGCGTGGCGTGGAGCCGCTCTATGGCACGGTGCCGGAGCAGGTCGCGGTGAGGGAAGGGGCGGTCCGCTACCTTGCGGCGCCGCACCACGGCCAGAAGACGGGGGCGTTCCTGGACCAGCGCGAGAACCGCGTGCGCGCCGGGGAGCTGAGCCGGGGCCGTGCGCTGGACTGCTTCGCGTATCACGGCTCGTTCGCGCTGCACCTGGCGACGCGCGCGGAGCGGGTCGTCGCGGTGGACTCGTCCGGGCCTGCGCTGGAGCGTGCCGCGGCGAACGCGGCGCTGAACGGCTTCGCCCAGATCACGCCGATCGAGGCGAACGTCTTCGAGTTCCTGCGGGCGGAGGAGGCGGCGGGGTCGCGATACGACATCGTGGTGGTGGACCCGCCGGCATTCGCGAAGCGACGCGATGCGGTGGCCTCGGCGATCCGCGGCTACAAGGAGGTCAACCTGCGGGCGCTACGCATCCTGGAGCCAGGCGGCTACCTGTGCACGTTCAGTTGCTCGTACCACGTGGACCACGCCGCCTTTCGGGAGATGCTGCGCTCGGCGGCGGCGGACGCCGGTCGTCCGGTGCGGTGGATCGAGGCGCGCGGGCAGGCGCTGGACCACCCGGAGCTCCTCCAGGTCGCGGAGAGCGCCTACCTGAAGGGGGCGATCCTCCAGGCGCTGTGACCGGCGGCCACGCCGGGCTCAGCGGATGCGGCCGCGCTCCAGGACCTCCGGCACGGCCTCCTCGTCGACGGCGAACTCGCCGAGCGGGCCCTGCCACTCGCCGTGCCAGTCGGAGCCGCCGGTGAGGAAGCGGCCACGCTCGCGCGCCAGCGCGCGGATCCGCTCGACGTCCGCCGGCGGCGTGCGGGGGCGGTAGCACTCGACCCCGTCCAGGCCGGCCCGGACCAGCCGGTCGAGCCCGTCGGCGAGCACATCCATGGCCGGGTGCGCCCACACGGCGAGCCCGCCGGCGGCGTGCACGAGCGCGACCGCATCCTCGGGTCGGAGGAGCTCGACGGGGACAAACGCGGGGCCGCCGTCGCCGATGAAGCGGGTGAACGCCTCGGCGAACGTGCGGACGTGGCCGTGCTGGAGGAGGACGCGGGCCAGGTGCGGTCGACCGACGTTGGCGGCCTCGCCCGCCTCGGCGAGCACGTCGTCGAAGGGCACGGAGACGCCGAGGCGGCCGAGGCGCTCGACCATCCCGGCCATGCGGTCCTGCCGTCGGCGCCCGGCCGCGCGGGTGAACTCCGCAAGCGCCGGGGACAACGGATCCACGTAGTAGCCGAGGATGTGGTACTCGCGGCCCTCGTGCGTGGCGGACAGCTCGATGGCCGAGATCACTTCCAGCCGGCCGGCCGCCGCGGCGGACGCCGGCACGACGCCGGCCACGGTGTCGTGGTCCGCGATGGCGATGACGTCCAACCGCCCGGCGATCGCCGCCTCGACGACCGCCTCCGGCGCGAGGGCGCCATCGGACGCCGTCGAATGGATGTGGAGGTCGATCCGCACGTCGCGTCCCGCCTCGGGTGGATGCGTGGGGTTCGAGTCTCGAAAGAATCGCGCCGACCGGCCCCGCGCAAGGCTGGGACCGGTCGGCGCGCTCCGGCGGCGCGACGGCGCCTCAGTCGGCCTCGGCCCGCTCGCTCAGGACGGTGACGACGCCGCCCGCGACCTGGAGGAAGCCGCCGGACACGAAGAAGCGCTCCTCCATGTCGCCGCGGCGGACGCGCAGGTCGCCGGAGCCGAGCAGGGTGAGCATGGGGGCGTGGTGCGGCAGGATCCCGACCTCGCCGTCCCACGCCGGGGCGACGACCAGGTCGGCCGGCCCCTCGTAGATCGTCCGCTCGGGGCTGATCACCGAGACGGTGAGCGGTTCCGCCATGCTCAGAGCCCCACGCCCATCTTCTTGGCCTGATCGACGACCTCGTTGATGTCGCCGACCATGTAGAACGCCGCCTCGGGCAGGTGGTCGAACTCGCCGTTCACCACCCGCTCGAACGACTCGACCGTGTCCTCCACCTTCACGTAGCGCCCCTCGCGCCCCGTGAACTGCGACGCCACGAAGAACGGCTGCGACAGGAAGCGCTGGATGCGGCGGGCGCGGCCGACCAGGATCTTGTCGTCCTCCGACAGCTCGTCCATCCCCAGGATCGCGATGATGTCCTGGAGCTCCTTGTACCGCTGGAGGATCCGCTGCACCTCAGTGGCCACCCGGTAGTGGCGCTCGCCGATGAACTGCGCGTCCAGGATGCGCGACGTCGAGTCCAGCGGATCAACCGCCGGGTAGATCCCGATCTCCGTCAGCGCGCGCGTCAGCACCGTCGTCGCGTCCAGGTGCGCGAACGCCGTCGCCGGCGCCGGGTCCGTCAGGTCGTCCGCGGGGACGTAGATCGCCTGCACCGACGTGATCGATCCGTCCCGCGTCGAGGTGATCCGCTCCTGGAGCTCACCCATCTCGGTGCCCAGCGTCGGCTGGTACCCCACCGCCGACGGCATGCGGCCGAGCAGCGCCGACACCTCCGAGCCCGCCTGCGTGAAGCGGAAGATGTTGTCGATGAAGAGGAGCACGTCCTGCTTCTCGACGTCGCGGAAGTACTCGGCGATGGTCAGGCCGGTCAGCCCCACGCGCAGGCGCGCGCCCGGCGGCTCGTTCATCTGGCCGTAGACGAGCGACGTCGACTTGATGACGCCCGACTCGGTCATCTCCAGCCAGAGGTCGTTCCCCTCGCGCGTGCGTTCGCCCACGCCGCAGAAGACGGAGCGCCCGCCGTGCTGCATCGCGATGTTGTTGATCAGCTCCTGGATGATGACCGTCTTGCCGACGCCCGCGCCGCCGAACAGGCCGGTCTTGCCGCCCTTCACGTACGGCGCGATCAGGTCGATGACCTTGATCCCCGTCTCGAAGATCTCCGTCTTCGGCTCCAGGTTCGTGAAGCGCGGCGCCTCGCGGTGGATCGGCCAGCGCTCGACGTCCGCCGGGATCGGCTCGCCCTGATCCACCGGCTCGCCGAGCACGTTCAGGATCCGGCCGAGCGCCGCCTCGCCGACCGGCACCGAGATCGCGCGACCGGTGTCGACGACCTCCATCCCGCGCACGAGGCCGTCCGTGGACGACATCGCGACCGCGCGGACCTGGTCGCGGCCGATGTGCTGCTGGACCTCGGCCACCACCCGGCGCGGCGCGCCGCCGTTCGCGGGCGGGAGCGTGATCTCGAGCGCATTGTAGATCTCGGGCAGGTCCTCGGCCGGGAACGCCACGTCGACGACGGGCCCGATGACCTGAACGATTTTGCCGGTAGTGGGCATGCTATCCTCGCGTTATCCCCTCATTCGCATTCGCATCCGCATCCGATCCGGTGCCGGTCCGCCGTGCATCAGACCGGGCTGCGAACGCGGATGCGGCGGACGATCTACTCCAACGCCGCGGCGCCGCCGACGATCTCCGCAATCTCCTGCGTGATCGTCGCCTGGCGCACGCGGTTGTACTGCCGACGCAGTCGATCCAGGATCTCGCCGGCGTTGTCCGTCGCGTTCTTCATGGCCGTGCGCTGCGCGCCGTAGAAGCCCGCGGTCGTCTCCACCAGCGCCCGGTAGACGCTGTTCCGCACGTAGAGCGGGAGGAGCCGGTTGAGGATCTCGTCCGCCGACGGCGACAGGATGTAGTTCATCGCGCGCGTGGGCTCGGTCCCCTCGGGCGCCTGCACCGGCAGGATCCGCTGGGTCGTCGGCGGCGTGGACAGCGCCGAGCGGAACTGCGCGTAGACGACGTAGACGGCATCCAGCTCACCGCGCTCGAACCGCGCCATGAGCGGCCCGACGAGCGAGGCGGCGTCCTCGGCGCTCGGCCGATCGCCGATGTCGGTGCGCTGCGTGACCATCGGCTGCCGGGCGAAGCGGAAGAAGGCGATGCCCTTCCGCCCCACCGCGTGCAGCTCGACCTCGACGCCGTCCTCGCCGAGGCGCCGGATCAGCGTCCGCGCCTCGCGGATCAGGTTCACGTTGAACGCGCCGGCCAGCCCGCGGTTCGAGGTGAGCAGCAGGACCGCCGCGCGGCGGATCTGCTCCGGCTGCCGGAGCAGCGGGTAGCGCTCGCGCAGCTCCGGGTCCAGGAGCCGGCCGATGACCTCCCCCAGCTTCTGCGCGTACGGGCGCGCCGCGTAGACCCGGTCGGTCGACCGCTTCAGCTTGGAGGTGGCGACCATCTCCATGGTCCTGGTGATCTGGCGCGTCTTCTCGATCGAGCGGATGCGCCGGCGGATCTCCCGGGTCTTGGCCATCTCAGGCTCCCGCGCTCCCCGCGCCGAACGTCTCCTTGTAGTCCTTGAGCGTCTGGACGAGCTGGTTCGTGATGTCGTCGGTCAGGTCCTTCGTCTCCCGGATCGCCTGCCCGATCTGCGGCCGCTGCGTCCGGACGAACTCGAGGAACCCGCGCTCGAACTCGCGGATCCGCGGCACCGGAATCTCGTCGAGGTAGCCGTTGGTCACGGCGTAGATGATCATGACCTGCTCCTCGACCGGCATCGGCGCGTACTGCGGCTGCTTGAGGACCTCCACGACGCGGGCGCCGCGGGCCAACTGCTGCTGCGTGGCCTTGTCCAGGTCGGAGCCGAACTGCGCGAACGCCTCCAGCTCGCGGTACTGCGCCAGGTCGAGGCGCAGCCGCCCGGCCACCTTCCGCATCGCCTTGATCTGCGCCGAGCCGCCGACGCGCGACACCGAGATCCCGGCGTTCACCGCGGGGCGGACGCCGGCGTAGAAGAGGTCCGCCTCGAGGAAGATCTGGCCGTCCGTGATCGAGATCACGTTCGTCGGGATGTAGGCGGAGACATCGCCCGCCTGCGTCTCGATGATCGGCAGCGCCGTCAGCGAGCCGCCGCCCTGCTCGTTGCTCAGCTTCGCCGCGCGCTCCAGGAGCCGCGAGTGCAGGTAGAAGACGTCGCCCGGGTACGCCTCACGCCCCGGCGGCCGGCGCAGCACCAGCGAGAGCTGACGGTACGCCGTCGCCTGCTTGGAGAGGTCGTCGTAGACGCACAGCGTGTGCTTCCCCTGCCACATGAAGTGCTCGGCGAGGGCCGTGGCCGCGTACGGCGCGATGTACTGGAGCGGCGCCGGGTCGCTCGCGTTCGCCGCCACCACGATCGTGTAGTCCATCGCGCCGGCCTCGCGGAGCTGCTCGACGATCGCCGCCACCTTCCCCGCGCGCTGCCCGATGGCGCAGTACACGCAGATGACGTCGCCGCCCTTCTGGTTGATGATCGTGTCGATGGCAACGGCGGTCTTGCCCGTGCCGCGGTCCCCGATGATCAGCTCGCGCTGGCCGCGACCGATCGGGATCATCGAGTCGATCGCCTTCAGCCCCGTCTGCAACGGCTCCTTCACCGGCTGCCGCAGCACGATCCCCGGCGCGACCACGTCGATGAAGCGCCGATCCTCGATCGGCTCGATCGGGCCCTGGCCGTCGACGGGCTCGCCGAGCGGGTTGACGACGCGGCCGATGTAGCCCGAGCCGACCGGGATGTCGAGCACGCGGCCGGTGCGCCGGACCGTGTCGCCCTCGCGGAGCGTGGTCCAGTCCCCCATGACCACGGCGCCGATGTTGTCCTCCTCCAGGTTCAGCGCGAGCGACATGACGCTCTCGCCGGTCTCGCTGGAGGTGATCTCGAGCATCTCGCTCGCCATGGCCCCGGTCAGGCCGTAGATGCGGGCGACGCCGTCCTTCACCTCCAGAACCTCGCCGACCTCCTCGACCTCGAGCGCCTCCCGGTAGTGCTCGATCTGGTTCAGGAGGTGGGCCTTGATTTCCGTCGCGCGCAGCTGCGCCTCTGTACTCGCCATGATTCCGTTCCGTTCGAATGCTACGGGCCGTGGGGGGCCCGCCGCCCGCTAGCTGGCCGAGAAACCCGTGGTCAACAAGTGGCGGCGAAGCGACGTCAGCCGCCGCCGCAAGGAGCCGTCCAGCACCTTGTCCTCGTAGCGCGCGACCAGCCCCCCCAGGATCTGCGGCTGGACGCGCACGTGGAGCACGACCTTGCGGCCCGTCACCCGCGAGAGCTCGGCGACGATGTCCTCCTCGGTCCGCTCGTCGGGCTCGCGCGCTAGTGTGACGTCGACGTGGAGCCGCCCCAGGCTCTCGTCGAGGATCGCGTCGTACTCCCGCGCCATCGCCGGGAGCGCGCGCTGCCGGCCCCGGTCGACGACCACCTTCAGAAAGTTGATGAAGAGCTGCGGGACGCGGCCACGCAGCGTCTCCTCCACTACCCGCTTCTTCTCTTCCGGATCAATCTTCGGCGTGTCCAGGAAGAGGCGCGCGCGCGGCTCCCGCTCCAGCAGGTCCGTCACCTGGTGGAACGCGGTCGCAAACGCTTCCGCCTGGCCGTGTTTCTGCCCCAGCTCGAACAGGGCCTCGGCGTAGCTGCGGGCGACGGTCGTGCCTCTCACGTCAGCGCTCCGCGCCGGTGCCGGCCGACGCACCCAGCTCCGCCAGGTACTGCTCCACGATGCGACGGTCCTCGGCCGCATCCAGCCGCTTCTCCAGCAGCTTCGCGGCGGCGGCCAGCGACAGGTCGACCGCCTCGCGCCGCAGCGCCAGGATCGCCTGCTCGCGCTCCCGCGCGACCTCCTGCTGCGCGCGCGCCAGCATCTCCTCCTGCTGCCGCCGCGCCGCCTCCAGCATCTCCTGCTGGATCCGCTCCGCGGCCTGCCGCCCCTCCGCCACGATCTGCTGCGCCTGCTGGCGCGACGCCGCCAGCTCCCGGCGGTGCTCCTCCAGGATCCGCTCCGCCTCGGCGCGGTCCCGCACCGCCGCGTCGAGGATCTCCTGGATGCGCCGCTCGCGCGCCTCCAGCGTCCCCAGGATCGGCCGCCACGCGTACCGGCCCAGGATGAAGACCAGGATCAGGAAGATGACGATCGTCCAGATCATCACCCCCGTATCGAGGCTGAACAGCGGGCTGGTCTCGCCGCCGGCCTCCTGGAGCACCATCCAGATCATGTTCATCCGCGTCCGTCCCTTGAACCTCTCGAACGGGGAGCGGGGGGGGGGGGCCCGCCCCCCCCCCCCCCGCCCCCCGTAGCCCGGGGGTGTAAGCCACGCCGGTC
>JADGGV010000171.1 GCA_019689775.1 Gemmatimonadota bacterium | reverse complement strand
ATCCGCCGCCGCCCACCGCCCCCGAGCCGAACCACCACCTCGCCGCCGGCCTCGCCGCCCGCGCTCCTACCCCGCCCGCACCGCCGAAAGATCCCGTAACCGCGCCATTTTTCGGCTCTTGACACTGCCCCCGACGCGCGGTACGTTGATTTGATACCGAGAATCATTCTTGTTCGCCGACCGCACGGCCGCGGCGCGAACGGGTCACGGGAAGGGAGCCACATGAGCGAGCCGCTCCTCACCATATCCAATCTTCACGCCATCATCGCCGAGGACGGCACCGAGATCCTCAAGGGGGTCGACCTCGAGATCGCGCCGGGCCGGATCCACGCGATCATGGGCCCGAACGGCTCGGGCAAGAGCACGCTCTCCAAGGTACTGACCGGGCACCCGGCGTACGAGGTGACGGAGGGCGAGGTCTGGTTCAAGGGGCGGAACCTGCTCGAGATGGAGGTGGATGAGCGCGCCCGCGCCGGGCTGTTCCTGGCGTTCCAGTACCCGGTCGACATCCCGGGCGTGAGCATCGCGAACTTCCTGCGCGCCGCGGTGCAGGCGCGGCGCGGGGAGGAGGTCGACATCTTCGACTTCCAGGAAGAGCTCCTGGATCGGATGCGGCTGCTGGAGATGGACCCGGCGTTCGCCAGCCGCAACGTGAACGAGGGGTTCAGCGGCGGCGAGAAGAAGCGCAACGAGATCCTTCAGCTCGCCATGCTGCGGCCGGATCTGGCGATCATGGACGAGACGGATTCGGGGCTGGACATCGACGCGCTGAAGGTCGTCTCGGACGGCGTGAACGCGCTGCACCGGGAGCGGCCGGAGTCCGCGTTCCTGCTGATCACGCACTACCAGCGGATCCTGAACTACATCCAGCCGGACGTGGTGCACGTGATGGTCCAGGGGCGCATCGTCGAGTCGGGCGGCCCGGACCTGGCGCAGCGCCTGGAGGAGCAGGGCTACGAGGCCTGGCGCGCGGAGCCGTCGGCCGCCTAACGCGATCCCGCGGCGAGCGGCGCCGCGACAGCGAGCGCAGCGCGCGTGCGGACGGTACGCCGCCGCGGCGCCGGAGGAGTTGACGAGATGCCATACAACGAAACCGTCGCGAGCCTCGGTCTCGACCAGTACAAGTACGACTTCGTCACCGAGGCGGAGCCGATCTTCAAGGCGCGGCCGGGGCTGGACGAGGAGATCGTCCGCCAGATCTCGGCGCAGAAGGGCGAGCCGGAGTGGATGCTGAAGTTCCGGCTGAAGGCTCTCGAGATCTACCTCTCGAAGCCGATGCCCACGTGGGGCGGCGATCTCTCGGAGCTCGATGCGGTCCTGGACGAGATCTACTACTACGTCCGCCCGCAGGAGAGGATGGGGCGCTCCTGGGACGAGGTGCCGGAGGAGATCAAGCGCACGTTCGAGAAGCTCGGCATCCCCGAGGCCGAGCGGAAGGTCCTCGCCGGCGTCGGCGCCCAGTACGAGTCCGAGATGGTCTACCACTCCCTCAAGAAGGAGTGGGAGGACAAGGGCATCATCTTCGAGTCGATCGAGGACGGCCTGCGCAAGTACCCGGACCTGTTCCGCGAGTACTTCGGCACCGTCGTGCCCCCCGCGGACAACAAGTTCGCCGCACTGAACTCGGCCGTCTGGTCGGGCGGCTCCTTCGTCTACATCCCGCCGGGCGTGGAGATCGAGACGCCGCTCCAGGCCTACTTCCGCGTGAACCAGGAGAAGATGGGCCAGTTCGAGCGCACCCTCATCATCGCCGACGAGGGCTCGCGCGCCCACTACATCGAGGGGTGCACCGCGCCGGTCTACTCGACGTCGTCGTTCCACTCCGGCGTCATCGAGATCGTCGTGAAGCGCGGCGCGCACTTCCGCTACACGACGATCCAGAACTGGTCCCACAACATGTACAACCTCGTCACGCAGCGCGCGCTCGTGCACGAGGATGCGAAGATGGAGTGGCTCGACGGGAACCTCGGCTCGAAGCTCACGATGAAGTACCCGTCGTGCTATCTGGTCGGCGAGCGCGCGCACGGCTCCATCCTGTCCATCGCCTTCGCCGGCAACGGGCAGCACCAGGACACCGGCGGCAAGGTCGTGCATGCGGCGCCCTACACGACGTCGCAGATCATCTCCAAGTCGATCTCCAACGGCACCGGCCGCGCCTCGTACCGCGGCCTCTGCAAGGTCTACGACGGCGCGAAGCACGCGAAGTCCAACGTCGAGTGCGACGCGCTCCTGCTCACCGATACGTCGCGCACCGACACGTTCCCTTACATCGAGATCGAGGAGAACAGCGCGAACGTCGGCCACGAGGCCACGGTCTCGAAGATCGGCGAGGAGCAGCTCTTCTACCTCATGAGCCGCGGGCTCTCCGAGGAGGAGGCCAGCGCCATGATCGTCCGCGGCTTCATCGAGCCGATCGCCAAGCAGCTCCCGCTCGAGTACGCCGTGGAGCTCAACCGACTCATCGAGCTGGAGATGGAGGGAAGCGTTGGCTGAGGCGACACTGACCGCGGCGGAGCCGACGGGCGCCGCGTTCACGCGCGACGCGCTCGAGCAGCTCGCCGCGGGCGAGGCATCCTGGCTGCGCGCCCGCCGCGCCGAGGCCTGGAATACCTTCGAGGATCTCCCTCTTCCGTCCACCCGGATGGAGGAGTGGCGCTACACCGATGTCCGGCTCCTCGGGCTCGACGCCGTGACGCTGGCCGAGCCACGACCCGGCGCGCAGCTCCCGCCGGCCGCGCTCCAGCGCTTCGACGGGAAGGAGTACGCCGGCCGCGCGCTCCAGCTCGGCCCGGCCATCCTCCTCGTCGAGCTCGACGACGAGCTCCGCCGCCAGGGCGTCATCCTCGCCGATCTGCGCCAGGCCGCCCGCGACCACGAGGCGCTCGTCGAGCCGAACCTCGCCACCCGGGCGCTCCCCGCGACCGCCGGCAAGTTCGCCGCGCTCAACGCCGCGCTCTGGCAGGCCGGCGTCTTCCTCTACGTCCCCCGCGGCGTCCGGATCGACAAGCCGATCCGCATCCTCCGCTGGATGGACGAGCCCGGCATCGCCGTCCTGCCGCGCACGCTCGTCGTCGCCGAGGACGGCAGCCGCGTCGCCGTCGTCGAGGAGTTCGCCTCCCCCGACTTCGACCGGCCCACGCTCTCGCTCGGTGCCGTCGAGCTCTACGCCGGCAGCGCGGCGCAGCTCCACTACGTCGCGCTCCAGGCCTGGGGCCGCGGCGTGCGCCACGTCGCCACGCAGCGCACCATCGCCGGCCGCGACGCCGCGCTCGACACGCTGGTCGTCAACCTAGGCGCCTCCGTCGCCCGCGTCGACCACGCCGCGGCGCTCGTCGGGCCCGGCGCCCGCAGTGACATGCTCGGGCTCTACTTCGCCAACGGCGACCAGCACTTCGACATGAACACGCGGCAGGACCACACGGTCCCGCACGCCTCCAGCGACCTGCTCTACAAGGGCGCTCTCTACGATAAGGCGCGCACCGTCTTCCGCGGGATCATCAAGGTCTTCCCCAAGGCGCAGCGCACCGATGCGTACCAGACGAACCGCAACCTCCTCCTCTCCGAGCGCGCCGAGGCGACGTCGCTCCCCAACCTCGAGATCGAGGCCGACGACGTCCGCTGCTCCCACGCCTCCACCGTGGGCCACCTCGATGAGGACGAGCTGTTCTACATCATGAGCCGCGGCGTCCCGCGCGCCGAGGCCGAGCGACTCGTCGTCTTCGGCTTCTTCGGCGAGGTCCTCGACCGGCTGCCGCTCCCCGCCGTCGTCGACGAGCTGCGGGCAGCCATCGAGCGGAAGATCCGGTAGCCGTGCCTGGTGAGTGGATCCGGGTGGCGTCGCTCGACGACGTCGCCCCCGGCACCCTCCTCGGCGTCGAGGTCGGCGAGGAGCGCATCTGCCTCGCCAACGTCGACGGCGAGATCTACGCCTTGCGCGACAATTGCTCGCACCAGGACTTCCCGCTCTCCGCCGGCGAGCTCGACGACGCCCGGCTCGAGTGCGCCTGGCACGGCGCCCGCTTCGACGTGCGGACCGGCCGCGCCCTCTCGCTCCCCGCCATCCGCCCCGTTCGCTCCTACGAGGTGAAGGTCGAGGGAGGCATCATCTTCGTCTTGGTGTAGTAACTACGGACTGGCGCCGACCGCGCCGGCACCGCTCGTGGGGTCCTCTATGGCGACCGTTGCACGACCCAGCCTCGATCTCGATTCCCTGCGCAGGGAGTTCCCGGCCCTCCAGCAGGACGTCAACGGGCGCCCGCTCGTCTACCTCGACAGCGCCGCGACCGCGCAGCGCCCGCGCGCCGTGCTCGAGGCCCTCCGCGCCTTCTACGAGCACGACAACGCCAACGTGCACCGCGGCCTCTACGAGCTCGCCCGCCGCGCCACCGACGCCTACGAGGCCGCGCGCGTCACCGTCGCGCGCTTCCTGAATGCACCGTCCCCCGCCGAGGTCGTCTGGGTCCGCGGCACCACCGAGGCGATCAACCTGGTCGCCGCGAGCTGGGGCGGCGCCAACCTCCGCGCCGGCGACGAGATCCTCGTCACCGTCCTCGAGCACCACTCCAACCTCGTGCCCTGGCAGCTCGTCGCCCAGCGCACCGGCGCGGTGCTCCGCTCCGTCGACATCGACGACCGCGGCCGCCTCCGCCTCGACCAGCTCGACGAGCTGCTCACCGACCGCACACGGATCGTCGCCGTCGGCCATGCCTCCAACGCGCTCGGCACGATCAACCCGGTTCGCGAGATCGCCGATCGCGCCCACGCCGCCGGCGCGCTCGTCCTCGTCGACGGCGCCCAGGGCGCCGCGCACCTCCCCGTCGACGTGCAGGCCCTCGGCTGCGACTTCTACGCGTTCTCCGGCCACAAGGTCGGTGGACCCATGGGGATCGGCGTGCTCTGGGGCCGCCGCGAGCTGCTCGACGCGATGCCGCCCTATCAGGGCGGCGGCGAGATGATCGCCCGCGTCGAGCTCCAGCAGTCGACGTGGGCCGAGCTGCCGCACAAGTTCGAGGCCGGCACCCCCAACGTCGCCGGCGCCGTCGGGCTCGCGGCCGCGCTCGACTTCTGGGACGCCGTCGGCCGCGAGGCCGTCCAGGCCCACGAGGACGCCCTCGCCCGCTACGCCCTCGACCGGCTGCGCGACGTCCCCGGCCTCCGCGTCCTCGGCCCCGACTCGACCGAGGCCCGCACCGCCGTCTTCTCCCTCGCGCTCGACGGCGTCCACCCCCACGACATCGCCACCATCCTCGACGCCGACGGCATCGCCATCCGCGCCGGCCACCACTGCGCCCAGCCGCTCATGCGCCGCCTCGGCGTCCCGGCCACGGCCCGCGCATCCTGTTTCGCCTATACGACCTTCGAGGAGATCGACCGCCTCGCCATCGCCCTCGAGGCGGCCGGGAGGATCTTCGCGTGACCGGCAACCAGCCCACCCCCCAGCTCGCCGCGCTCTACCAGGAGCTGATCCTCGACCACTACAAGCGCCCCCGCCGCCAGGGCCAGATCGAGGATCCCGACGTCGACATCCACATGATGAACACGAGCTGTGGCGACGAGGTCCGCCTCCAGCTCCGCGTCGTCGACGACGTCGTCCGCGACGCCCGCTTCCAGGGCACGGGCTGCTCCATCTCCCAGGCCTCGCTCTCGATGATGGCCGACCTCCTCGTCGGCAAGACCAGGGCGGACGCGCTCGCGCTCACCCGGCGCTTCAAGGAGATGATGCACGGCGACACCGACGCCGCCCGCGACCGGCGCCTCGGCGACCTCCGCGCCCTCGCCGGCGTCGCCGCCTACCCGGTCCGCGTCAAGTGCGCGATGCTCGGCTGGAACGCCCTCGAGGAGGGGCTCAGGAAGCTGGCGGAGGAAAAGGGGGTCTAGCTCCGGCCGCCCCCGCCCGCGACCCGGCGCTCCGCCGATTGCGCCGGTCCGCCCCGCTCCCTACATCACCTCCGCTATCGCGGCTTCGGGAGGCTCCATGGCTCACGGATACGGCGGGCGGCGCGTCGCCATCGTCGAGGGCGTGCGCACGCCCTTCGCGAAATCGGGCACCGCCTTCAAGGACATGACGGCCATCCAGCTCGGCACCATCGCGGTGCGCGAGCTGCTCGCCCGGGCCGAGCTCGACCCGCGTGAGGTCGACCAGCTCGTCTACGGCACCGTCGTCCCCTCGGTCACCGCCCCGAACATCGCGCGCGAGGTCACGCTCGGCGCCGGCCTCCCGCCCAGCGTGCCGGCGTTCTCCGTCTCGCGGGCCTGCGCCTCCGCCAATCAGGCGATCACCTCGGCCGCCGAGACCATTGCGCTCGGCTACGCCGACACCATCATCGCCGGGGGCGCCGAGGTCCTCTCCGACATCCCGATCCTCCTCTCCCGGAGGATGCGCAACGCGCTCGTCGCGGCATCGCGCGCCCGCTCGGCCGGCGCCCGCGTCGCCGCCTTCGCCGGGATCCGGCCGCGCGACCTCGCGCCGGTCACGCCCGCCATCGCCGAGCCGACCACGGGCGAGTCGATGGGGCAGAGCGCCGAGCGCATGGCCAAGGAGAACCACATCCCGCGCCAGGCGCAGGACATGTGGGCGCTCCGCTCGCACCGCCGCGCCTGGCAGGGCACCGAGGACGGGCGGCTCACCCGCGAGATCGTCCCGGTCTTCGTCCCCCCCGACTACACCCAGGTCGTGACCAGCGACAACGGCATCCGCGCCGATACCAGCCTCGAGAAGCTCGCGGCGCTGCCGCCGGTCTTCGACCGACGCTACGGCACCGTCACGGCCGGCAACGCCTCCCCGCTCACCGACGGCGCTTCCGCCGTCCTCCTGATGAGCGAGGAGCGCGCGAAGGCCGAGGGCCGCCGCCCCGCCGGCTACCTCCGGAGCTGGGCCTATTCCGCGCTCTCGCCGGCCGATCAGCTCCTCCAGGGGCCCGCCTACGCCGCGCCCGTCGCCCTCGACCGCGCCGGCATCACCATGGCGGACATCGACCTCATGGAGATGCACGAGGCCTTCGCCGCCCAGGTCCTCTCCAACCTCCAGGCGCTCGATTCCGACACCTTCGCTCGCGAGAAGCTCGGCCGCGCCCGCCGCGTCGGCATCCCCGACGAGGACCGCATCAACGTCATGGGCGGCAGCATCGCCATCGGTCACCCGTTCGGCGCCACCGGCGGCCGCCTCACCATGACTCTCCTCCACGAGCTCGAGCGCACCGGCGGCAACCTCGGCCTGATCACCGTCTGCGCCGCCGGCGCCATGGGCTTTGCCATGGTCGTCGAGCGCGAGTAGCCGCCACCTCGCCCCGGGATCGGCGAGCGCGCCGGGACGAGGCGGCGCCGCGCGGGAACGGCAACCCGGTCGGCCGAACCGGATATCAGGCCCGCCGCAGCGCCTCCTGGATCTCGCGGAACCGCGGCAGCAGCTCCGGGTCCGCCGACACCCACGCGTACACGATCCGGCCGTCCCGCCCGACCACGAACGCCGCGCGCTCCGAGACGCCCCGTAGCCCGTTCAGCTCCTCCCGCAGCACGCCGTACGCCGCCGTCGCCTCGCGGTTGAAGTCCGAGAGCACTGGGAACGGCGCGTTGCATGCCTCCGCGAACTTCTGGTTGACGTACGGCGAGTCGACGCTGATCCCGAGCACCTGCGCGCCGAGCCGCTCGTAGATCCCGTAGTCCTCCGCGACCCCGCAGATCTCCTGCGTGCACACCGACGAGAACGCCAGCGGAAAGAACAGGAGCACCACCGGTTGCCCCGCGAAGTCCCGCAGGCTGACCGGCTCGTTCGGTCGCACGAACGCCGTGAAGTCCGGCGCGATGTCCCCGACCTGCAACGCCATCCGATCCTCCCTCCGGCGGCCCGGCGCCCCTCCTGCCCGGACCGCGAATTCTATTCGTCCGCCCCGCCCGCTCGGGCGCCAC
>JADGGV010000170.1 GCA_019689775.1 Gemmatimonadota bacterium | reverse complement strand
GTGCATCCTGGTGCTGGCCGCGATCACGGCGAGCATGGTGGGGGAGGCGCGGGCGCACCGGCGACCGGTGGCGGCGGGCGCGGGGCTGGGCTTCGGCGCGACGCTGGTGACGTGGGTGATCGCGATCGGGATCATGGACAGCCTGGCGGAGAACGTGTCGGCGCTGGATCTCCAGGCGGCGACGGGGCTGCTGGCGATCGTGGTCCTGCTGGTCGTGATGAACTGGTTCTTCCACAAGGCGTACTGGACCGGGTGGATCGGCTTCCATAACCGCCGGAAGAAGGAGCTGCTGCGGACGGCGGCGGAGCCGGGGGGCTCGCGGCGGAAGCTGATGCTGGGTCTCGGGCTGCTCGGCTTCACGTCGATGTACCGCGAGGGCTTCGAGGTCGTGCTCTTCCTCCAGAGCTACCGGCTGAAGCTCGGCAGCGGCCCGGTGCTGAACGGGGTGCTGCTCGGGCTGCTGCTGACGTCGGTGGTCGGCGTGCTGACGTTCGTGGCGAACCGGCGGTTGCCGTACCGCAAGATGCTGATCTTCACGGGCGTGATGCTGGGCGGCGTGCTGCTGGTGATGGTCGGCGAGCAGGTGCAGGAGATGCAGCTCGCGCACTGGCTGCCGGTGACGGAGATCCCGGCGCTGGCGCGGGTGATCCCGGGGTGGATGGAGCTGTGGTTCGCGGTCTTCCCGACGGTCGAGACGCTGCTGGCGCAGCTCGGCGCGGCGGTGCTGGTCCTCGGCTCCTACTTCCTGGTCCAGTTGCGGCTGTCGCCGCTGAAGCGGGGCGAGGCGGCGGCGTAGGCGCCCGCTTTTTCGCGGGCGGCCGCCCGCGCGTCACGCGGAGCCGCGGAGCCGACCGCGGAGCCGCAGGAAGGGTCCGGACGTGAGCGGCGCCCGGTGGGAAGCAACCCGCCGGGCGCTTCTCATACGAAATCCGCCGGAGCCGTTTCGCGTTCGCTCCCGCTTCGGCCTACTCCCGGACGGCCGCGAGCGGGAACGACAAACAGGGTTGCCGGACCGGATGCCACATCCAGTCACGTCTCGCGTCGTTCCGCTCGGCTCAGCGGCGTCGCGTGACGCGGTCCGTCCGCCGGCGGCGCGGGACCTGCCCGGCGCCGGCGGCGCGCTCGGCGCGCCTCAGTCCTTGTGCTTCTGCCGCAGCACCTTCCCGGTGTTCGCGTCGATGAGCACCTCGGCGTGGCCGGGACCTGCCGTGTCGAGGTCGATCTCCCAGACGAGCACGCCGTTCTCGGTCTCCAGGTCCACATCCGTGATCGGCGCGTTCGGCACCTGGCGCCGCGCGATCTCCCGCGCGCGCCGCTCGGAGATCTTCGGCTGTGCGCGCTCGATCTCGTCGTGGTCGAACACGTGGTCGATGCCCTTCGCGATGCCGCTGGTCACGGTGCCAACGAGGTCGTCCTCATGCTTGTTGGCGACGACGGCGCCGGTCCGCGCATCGACGCGCACCTCCCGGTGGCCGGGCCCCGGCGTCTCGATGTCGAACTCGTAGACCAGGATGCCGTCCTTCGTCTTGAGCTTCGTGGACTTGATCCCCTCGTTGTTCGGGACGCGGGCCAGCGCGATCGCCCTGGCGCGCTGCACCGACACCCTGGCGGGTGGCGCCGGCTGCTGGGCCATGAGGCCCGCCGCGCCGACCACGCTCATCCCGAGGGTCAACGTAAGGGTCGTGACCATCTTCATCCTGCACCTCCGGTAACCCCACCCGACCGCCGGTCCGGGACCTTCCGGACCGGACGCACCTGGCGACGCGGCGCCCACCCGCCAACCGGCGGGGGCGTACGGGCGCGGCATCCCGGCCCCGACGTCCGGTACCGAGACGCCAGCGCAGACCACGTGCCGGCGCCGCCGAGCCGCCAGGCCCGGCGTCTGGCCCATCGATCCGTGGGCCCGACGCTCTGCGCCACGCCGGCCGGACGCTCTGCGCCACGCCGCCTCGGCGCTCCGTCCTCCGCCGCGTCAGCGCGGACCGAGCACCAGCCGCGCGTACTCCGTGGGCGTGTCCACGTCGGGCGGTGCGGGGATATCGAAGGCGACGACCTCGATGCGTTCGGGGTTCGCGGCGAGGAGCCGGCGGGCGCCGACGTCGCCGCGGAGGCGCAGCAGCTCGGGGAAGACGGAGCGGTCGAAGACGACGGGGTTGCCGCGGACGCCGGCGTACACCGGTGCGACGATCGGCGCCGAACCCGCGCGGTAGGCGCCGATCAGGCGCGCGACGATGTCGGGCCCGACGGACGGCTGGTCGGCGAGGGCGACGAGGGCGGCGTCGGCGTCCGCCGCGACGGCGCGCACGCCGGCGCGCACGGAGCCGCTGATCCCGGCCGCCCAGCGCGGATTCGGCGCGAAGCGGACGGGGAGTCCCTCGAGCGCCGCGCGCATTGCCGCGGCCTCGCGGCCGATCACGACGATCAGCTCGTGGATCGGCGAGGCGAGCAGGTTCTCGGCCGCGATGCGCACGAGCGGCACGCCGCGGAGCGGTGCGAGCAGCTTCTGCCCGCCGAAGCGGCGGGACGCGCCCGCGGCCAGGAGCACGGCCGAGACGGCCGAGCGGCCGGTCCCGGGTGTGGCGGCGGCGCTCATGCCCCGGCGCCGTACGCGGCCAGGCCGTCGTGCAGCGCGCGCAGCGGCAACAGCGCGCAGGCCAGGCGCGTGGCGGGCACGGTCGCGTCGAGCGCGGCCAGCAGCTCGGCGTCGCCGAACGCGGCGGCGGCCTCGAGCGTGCGGCCGCGGAGCAGCTCCGTGAGCAGCGAGGCGGCGGCGATGCTGAGCGCGCAGCCGTCGCCCCGGAAGGCAGCCTCGACGATCACGCCGTCGCCCACGCGCAGCTCCAGCCGGATGCGGTCGCCGCAGACGGGGTTGTAGGCCTCCTGGGCGACGTCGGGCGCCTCCAGCCGCCGGTGGTTACGCGGCCGCCGGAAGTGCTCGAGCACCGTCGGGCTGAACAGCGTCACGGCCGGCCACCTCCGCCGGCGGCGCGACGCGCCCCGGCACCGGGCCCCGGCGCGCCCCGGAGCGCGGCCGCGCCGCGTCGCACGAGGGCAACTCGGCTCACGCGCGCCCCTTCAGCCGCATCGGCGTGCCCGGCCGGCCTGCGCGCTCCGCCAGGATCTCGGCGATGATGCTGATCGCCAGCTCGGCGGCGGTCTCGGCGCCGAGGTCCAGGCCGATCGGCGTGCGCACGCGCGCGAGCGCCTCGGGCGCGACGCCGCCCTCGGCAAGCATCCGCAGGATGGTGTCCGCGCGCTTGCGGCTGCCGAGCATGCCGACGTACGCGGCGTCGGTCGCGAGCACGCGGCGCAGCACCGGCAGGTCGAACTTGTAGTCGTGCGCGACGAGCACGACCGCGCTGAGCGGCCCGAAACGCAGCGTCTCCGCGACCTCCGACGGGATGCCGACGCGGATCTCGTCCGCGTCCGGGAACGCGTCGCGGTTGGCGTAGCGGTCGCGCGAATCGACGACGACCGTGCGCATCCCGAGCGCGCGGGCGAAGCGTACGAGCTGCTGCGCGATGTGGCCGGCGCCGAAGACGACCAGCTCGTGCGGCGGCGCGTGCACCTCGAAGAAGACGGGGACGCCCGCGACCTCGACCGTCCGCGAGCTGCCGCGCCGGATCACGTCGGCGGCGAGGCGCGCGATCTCGGCCACGAGCGCGGGGTCGCCGACGTCGCCCGAGACGGCGCCGTCGTCGAGCACGACCAGCTTGCCGCCGCCGGCCCGCAGCGGTGTCGCGATGACCGCGCGGCCGCCCGCCGCGGTGTGCGCCCGCACCCGCGCGTACGCCGCGACCGTCGGGTCCGCCGGATCGTCGAGCGCGAGCGGCTCGAGGAAGACGTCCACGGAGCCGGCGCAGCTCAGCCCCATCTCCCGCGCATCCTCCTCGCCCAGCTCGACGGAGAGCAGCCGCGGCCGGCCCGAGCCGAGCGTCTCCGCCGACTCCTGGACCACGCGCGCATCCACGCATCCGCCGATCGTGACCGAGCCGAGGATGCCGCCGCCCTCGCCGACCCACATCTTCGCGCCCTCGCGCCGCGGCGAGGCGCCGCGCGTGGCGACGAGCGTGGCCATCGCGACCCGCCGCTCCCGGCCGGCAAACTCGTCGAGCTGCTCCAGCATCTCCGTCATTCCCGCCTCAGAGTCGGAAGTGGTCCACCAGCGCGCGCAGGCTGGCGAGGTTGTGCACCGGCGCAAACACGTCCACGTGCGGGAGCGCCGCCTGCATCCCGCGCGTCAGCGGCCGGTAGTCCGGGCTGCCGAGCAAGGGGTTCAGCCACACGATCTTACCGGCGCGGCGACGGAACGCCCGCAGTGCGCCGACAAGCTGCGCCGGCTCGCCCGTGTCCCAGCCGTCGCTCAGAATCACGACGATGGTACGCCGATCGAGCAGCCGCGGCCAGCCGGCGGCGAACGCGGCCAGGCTCGCGCCGATGCGCGTGCCGCCGGACCAGTCGCGGACGTCGCGCGAGAGCCGGTCGAGCGCGCGCCGGTAGCTCGGGCCGCGGAGCCGCTCGGTGACGCGGCTCAGCCGCGTCGCGAAGACGAACGTCTCCACCCGCGCGAAGCAGTTCTGGAGCGCGTACAGGAATTGGAGCAGGAAGCGCGAGTAGAGGTCCATCGAGCCGGAGACGTCGCACAGCAGCACCAGCTTGACGCGCTTCGGCTTGCGCTCCCGGAGCGCCAGCTCGACGGCGTCGCCCGCCGTGCGCAGCGCGCGCCGCAATGTGCGGTGCGGGTGCACCCGCGGCCCGCGCCGGCTCGCGACCCAGCGGCGACTCGGCCGCGCCGCCAGCCGGCGCGCCAGCCGCGCGGCCACGCGCGTCACCGCCTCCAGCTCGTCCGCCGAGAAACTCGCGAAGTCCTTTTCCGCGAGCGCCTCCCGCGCGCTGGCGAGCGGCACGCCGGCCGGCTCGCCGCTCGCCTCCGCCCCGCGCAGCCACCGCTGGAGCGTCAGCGCCGCGGCGCGCCCGTGTGCTCCACGCGCCGCGGGCGGCTCGGCCTCCGCCGCCGGCGCGGCCCCGGCCGGCTTCGGCCGCCGCGGCGCCGACACGGGCGGCGCGCCGCCGCCCCACGTCTCGCGAAACGCGGCGTCGAACGCCGCGTACTCCTCGACCCGGCCGACGAGAACCGCGCGCAGCGCCAGGTACACCTCCCGGCGGTCCGCCACGTCGACCCGCGCCAGCGCCCGGACCGCCGTCAGCGTCTCGCCCGTCGTCGCGCGCACGTCGCGGCGCCGCAGCGCGCGGCAGAGCCGCACCGTCGCGGCGACGAGGTCGCCGCCGTCCGCGCCGGCCCGCGCCGCCACGGCCTCGGCGTCCGCCGCAATCGCCGTGTTCACCGCGTCCGCGGCGCGCGTACCGTCGCGCCCGGGGGAGGGTTCCGCGCTCATGCCGGCGTCGCGACGAGCGCCTCGAGGCCGCCCTCGTCGAGCGTCGCGGCGACCCGGCGCAGGTCCGACTCCTCCTTCAGCAGGCAGCCGAGCGTCTCGCGCACGACGTCCGGCTCGAGCCGCGTGGCGTGGAGCGCGACGAGCGCACGCGCCCAGTCGAGCGTCTCGGCGACGCCGGGCACCTTGGCCAGATCGAGGCGCCGCAGCGACTGGAGGAAGCCGGTGATCTCGGCGGCGAGCGCGTCGCCCACGCCGTCGACCTTCGAGCGCACGACGCGCAGCTCCTTCTCGTACGACGGGTAGTCGATCCAGAGGTAGAGGCAGCGCCGCCGGAGCGCGTCCGACAGGTCGCGGGTGCGGTTCGACGTGAGGATGACGCACGGGTGGTGCGTCGCGCGGATCGTGCCGATCTCGGGGATCGTGACCTGGAAGTCGGAGAGCACCTCGAGGAGGAACGCCTCGAACTCCTCGTCCGCGCGGTCCACCTCGTCCACCAGCAGCACCGGCGACCTGTCCGGGTGCGTGATCGCACGCAGCAGCGGGCGACGCAGCAGGAACGCCTCCCCGAAGATCGCCGCCTCCTTCTCCTCCACCGAGCGCGTCGAGTGCTCCTCCAGCTTGATGCGCAGCATCTGCTTCGGGTAGTTCCACTCGTACAGCGCCGCCGCCGCGTCCAGCCCCTCGTAGCACTGGAGCCGGATCAGCTCCGTGTCCAGCGCCCGCGCGAGCACCTTCGCGATCTCCGTCTTCCCCACGCCGGCCGGCCCCTCCACGAGCAGCGGCTTCCGCAGCGCGACCGCCAGGTGCACCGCCGTGGCGACCTCCGGCTCCGCGACGTACGCCTCCCGCTCGAGCAGCTCCTGGATGCGACGGACCTCGTCTCGCAACGGCCCCTCCCCGTGCCGGTCGTGTGCGCCGGCCGCGCCGCCGGCGCGCGCCGGCCCGGCCGCGGCCCGCTCGTCGGGTCAGCCCGCCGGCGCGAGGTAGCGCTCGGGCTCGCGCTCGAACGCCGCACGACAGTGCGGGCAGCAGAAGTACACCGTCCGCCCGTCCGCCAGCTCGAGCGTGTGCCGCGCCGTGGCCGGATCGACGGCCATCCCGCACACCGGGTCGGTGGCCGGCGCCGCCGCCGCACCGGCCGCCGCCGGGCGCGCGATCGGCAGCCCCGCGCGCGCGGCCGCCCCGCCGGCGTGGCGCGCCCGCACCACCTCCGCCACGACGCTCAGCGCGATCTCGCCCGGCTCGCTCCCACCCAGATCCAGCCCCGCCGGCGCCTTCACCCGCGCCGCCGCCTCCGCCGGCACGCCCCGCGCCCGCAGGTGCGCCCGCAGCGACTCTGCCTTCTTCCGGCTCGCGACCAGACCGATGTACGCCCCGCCCGCTGCGACCGCCGCCTCCAGCACCTCCTCGTCCGCCTCACCCATCGTGGCGACGACGACGTGCCGCCGCCCGGCGTCGCCCGCGGCGCGGATCCGCCCCGCCAGCTCGGCGACGACGTCGCCGCCCGCCACCGGCGATACCACATCCACGCGGACCACATCCAGCCCCGCCTCCGGCGCGATCCGCGCCAGCGACTCCGCCACCGGCGTCGCCCCCAGCACCACGAGCACCGGCGCCGGCAGCACCGGCTCGAGGTAGACGTCCACGGCGCCCTCCCCCTGGCACGTGAGCGCGAAGACACGCACGTCCTCGCGCGGATCCGGCTCCGCCGCCGGGTTCAGCCGCAGCAGCCGCGGGCGACGCTCCGCCAGCGCCGCCAGCGCCTCGCGCACGACCGTCGGCCGCAGGCAGCCCCCGCCGATCCACCCCTCCACCCGCCCGTCCGCGTGGATGAACGCGTGCGCGCCAACCCGCACCGACTGCGGTGCCTCGCGGGCGACGATCGTCGCGAGGACGAAGGGAGTGCCGGCGCGGCTCAACGCGGCGGCGTGGTCCAACCAGAGATCCATGGGCGGCCTCCCGGGCGGCTATTCCGGTGACCTCGCGGGCGATCGAAAGTTCATGAACGGATTGTTGACCACAGAGCTCACAGAGAACACGGAGAGAGATCATGGAGATCAACAGAGTTACCGAATGCATCATTGGGGCGGCGATGGCGGTGCATCGGGCGCTCGGGCCGGGGTTGCTGGAGTCCACGTACGAGGCGTGCCTCGCGGCTGAGCTCGAGGAGCGTGGCCTCGAGGTCGAACGCCAGCACCCCGTGCCCGTCGTCTACAAGGGCGTCCACCTCGAGTGCGGCTACCGCGTCGACCTCCTCGTCGACCGCGCCGTCATCGTCGAACTCAAGGCCGCCCCCGACCTCCACCCCATCCACTCCGCCTAACTCCTCACCTACCTCCGCCTCTCCGGCCTCCACGTCGGCCTCCTCATCAACTTCCACGTCAAGCTCCTCAAAGACGGCATCCGCCGCTTCGTAGTATAGCCCCGCTCTTATTTATCTCTTATATCTCTTACTCCGCGCCCTCTGTGTTCTCTGTGGTTTAAAAATTTATGTTCCCCTCCTACCCCACCC
>JADGGV010000169.1 GCA_019689775.1 Gemmatimonadota bacterium | reverse complement strand
CGGCCCCTCCCCCTCCCCCCACCCCCCCCACCCCGGGGGGGGCGCCGGGGCGGCGGCGCCCCCGGCCGGATCGCGTAAGTTCATGCCGTACCTAGATATGCGCCCTTGCGGCGGCGCGGGCCCGGGGCGTGCCTTGAGGGGCGGCACGCTCGGCCGCCCCGGCCGTGGCGACGGTCCCGGCTCAAACGGAGAACGGTATGGGCATCGTGATATCCCGGCCCGGCCGCGCCGAGCGCGCGGTGAGCGCGGCTCCGGGGATCCGCGTCGAGCGGCTCACCAAGCGGTTCGGCGCGTTCACGGCGGTGGACGATGTGAGCTTCGACATCCCGGCGGGGGAGCTGGTCGCGATGCTGGGCCCGTCCGGGGGAGGGAAGAGCACGATCCTGCGGATCATCGCGGGGCTGGAGCAGGCGGACGGCGGCTCTGTCTGGCTGGACGGCCTGGGCGTGGACCACCTCCCGCCGCGGGAGCGGCGCGTCGGCTTCGTCTTCCAGCATTACGCGCTGTTCCGCCACATGACGGTCGAGGAGAACATCGGCTACGCGTTGCGGGTGCGGCGGGTCGGGTGCGCGGAGCGGCGGGAGCGTGTGGCGGAGCTGGTGGCGCTGATGGGGCTGCACGGTCTCGAGCGACGCTACCCGTCGCAGCTCTCCGGCGGCCAGCGCCAGCGCGTCGCGCTGGCCCGCTCGCTGGCGGCGCGGCCGCGCCTCCTGCTTCTGGACGAGCCGTTCGCGGCCGTGGATGCGCGCGTACGCGAGGAGCTGCGCCACTGGCTGCGTCGCCTGCACGACGAGGTGCACGTGACCTCGATCTTCGTCACGCACGACCAGGAGGAGGCGTTCGCGCTGGCCGACCGTGTGCTCCTGATCCACGACGGCCGGCTGGAGCAGGACGGCTCGCCGCTCGAGATCCTGGACGACCCGGCGACCGAGTTCGTCGCGCGCTTCATCGGCGACGTGAACGTCCTGGACGGCGTGGTCCGCGCGGGCGAGGCGACGGTCGGCGCGCTGCGCGTGCCGGTGGCGCGCGTGACGGCGGTGCCGCCCGGCGAGCGCGTGCCGGTGCGGCTGGTGATCCGCTCCTACGACCTGAAGTTCTGGCGCGCCGAGGACGGCGGCGTGGCGACGGTGCGGCGGGTGATCACGCTGGGCGACCGCGTCCGCGTGGAGGCGATGGTCGACCAGGCGGGGCCGCTGTTCGCGCAGTTCCCGCGCCGGAGCAGCCTGTTGCACGGCGTCGCGCCGGGCGTGCGCATCGGCATCGAGGTGACCGCGGCGCGCGCCTACCCCCTCGCGCCGGGCGCCCGCCCGGCGGTCCCCGTCCAGCACCGTGAGCCGAGGAGGACGTTCGCATGACGAAGCAACGGATTCTTCGGCTCGGCGCGCTGGTCGCCGGCCTCGTGGCGGGCGGCCCGTGGCCGGCGCCCGCGCAGCAGCGCGCGGCTCCCCCCGTCGATCCGCTACGGGTCGAGGCGACGTCGCTCGACTCGATGGCCGCGGCGCTCGCCCAGCTCGACCAGCGCATCCGCGTCCTGGAGCGGCGGCTGGAGCTGGAGCGCGAGGCCGCGGATGCGGCGCGGCGCGCGGCCGCGACCGTCGCCGTCGGCGCGGACGGCGCGGCGTTCCGATCCGGGGATGGCGTCTTCACGCTCCGCGTGCGCGGCTACATCCAGGAGGATGGTCGCTTCTTCCTGGGCGCGGACCGGATCGGCGCTAGCACGTTCGTGCTGCGGCGCGTGCGCCCGATCCTCGAGGGCACCGTCTTCGGGCGTTACGACTACCGCCTGATGGCGGACTTCGGCGGCGGGACGGCGTCGATCCAGGAGGCGTACATCGACGCGCGCTACCGCCCGGCGCTCGGCCTCCGCTTCGGCAAGTTCAAGCCGCCGGTCGGGCTGGAGCGACTGCGGTCGGCGACGGCGATCACGTTCGCGGAGCGGGCGCTTCCGACCGACCTGGTCCCGAACCGCGACATCGGGGTCCAGCTCTGGGGCGACGTGTGGCGCGGCGCGTTCTCCTACGCGGTCGGCGCGTTCAACGGCGTCCCGGACGGCGGCAGCGCCGATGCCGATTCCGACGACGGGAAGGACGTCGCCGCCCGGATCTTCGCCCACCCGTTCCGCGCCGCCGGGCCGCCGGTGCTGCGCGGGCTCGGCCTCGGCGTCGCCGCGACGACGGGCGCCCAGACGGGCACACCCGCCGCGCCGGCGCTCGCCGTCTACCGCACGCCGCTTCAGCAGGGCTTCTTCGCCTACCGCGCGGATGGCCAGGCGGCCGGCACGGTGGTCGCCGACGGGACGCGCACCCGCCTTTCTCCGCAGGGCTACCTCTACGCCGGCCCGCTCGGGCTGCTGGGCGAGTACGTCGTCGTCGCGCAGCACGTCCGCCGAGATTCGACCGCGGCGACGCTGCGGAGCCGCGGGTGGCAGGTGGCGGCGTCGTGGGTGGTCACGGGCGAGGCGGCGGGCTTCGGCGGCGTGCGCCCGCGGGCGTCGTTCGACCCGACGGCGCACGGCTGGGGCGCGCTGGAGCTGACCGCCCGCCTGCACGGCATCGACGTCGACGCCGCCGCCGTCCCGACGTTCGCGGACCCGGTGCGGGCGGCCACGGCCGCGCGCGCGTGGTCGCTCGGCGCCAACTGGTACGTGAACCGCAACGTCCGGCTCGTCCTCGACTACGAGCACACGACGTTCACCGGCGGCCGCGCGGCCGGCGACCGGCCGGCCGAGCGCGGGATCGTCGGCCGCGCGCAGCTCGCGTTCTGACCGCGGCGCCCCCCGAGCCGACATGGAGGACCCGATGCAGCTCTCGAAGCTCGCCCGCCTGCTCGTCGTGCCGGCGCTGCTCGCGATCGCCGGCGGCGCGTCCGCGCAGCGCAAGACGGTCACGCTGCTGAACGTCTCCTACGATCCGACGCGGGAGTTCTACCGGGAGTACGACGACGCGTTCGCGCGCTACTGGAAGGCGCGGACCGGCCAGGACGTCGTCGTGCGCCAGTCGCACGGCGGCTCGGGGCGCCAGGCGCGCGCCGTCATCGACGGGCTTCCGGCCGACGTGGTCACGCTGGCGCTCGCCTACGACGTCGATGCGCTGTACCAGTTCGGCCACCTGATCCCACAGGACTGGCAGTCGCGGCTACCGAACAACAGCGCGCCGTACACGTCGACGATCGTCTTCGTCGTGCGCAAGGGGAACCCGAAGCGGATCCGCGAGTGGGACGACCTGGTCCGTCCGGGCGTCTCGGTGATCACGCCCAACCCCAAGACGTCGGGCGCCGCGCGCTGGAACTACCTCGCCGCCTGGGCGCACGCGCTGCGCCGACCCGGCGGGAGCGAGGCGACGGCGCGGGACTTTGTCGCCCGGCTCTACCGCAACGTGCCGGTCCTCGACACCGGCGCGCGCGGCGCGACGACGACGTTCGTCGAGCGCGGCATCGGCGACGTGCTGCTCAACTGGGAGAACGAGGCGCTGCTGGCGCTGAAGGAGTACGGCGCGGACCGCTTCGAGATCGTCTGGCCGCCGGAGAGCATCCTGGCCGAGCCGACCGTGGCGGTCGTCGACCGGGTCGTCGACCGGCGCGGCACGCGCGCCGTCGCGACCGCGTACCTCGAGTACCTCTACTCGGAGGAGGGGCAGCGGCTCGCGGCGAAGCACTTCTTCCGCCCGCGCTCGGCGGCCGCGCTGGCCCTCGCGGACGGCGCCTTCCCGGCGATGCGCCTGTTCACGATCGCCGACCTCGGCGGGTGGCAGGCCGCGCAGCGCAGGCACTTCGACGACGGCGGCATCTTCGACCAGATCTACCAGCCGCGCTGACGGGCGGCGATGACCGGGAACCGAGGGGAGGCCCCGTGTTCGACGACGTCACGCGTAAGCGGCGCCGCGTGCTGCCGGGGTTCGGGCTCACGCTGGGCGTCACGCTCCTGTACCTGAGCCTGCTGGTCCTGCTCCCGCTGGCCGGGCTCGTCCTGAAGGCGGCCTCGCTCTCGTGGGCCGAGTTCCGCGCCGCCGCGGCGACGCCGCGCGCGCTCGCGGCGTATCGGCTCAGCTTCGGCGCCTCGTTCGTCGCCGCGCTCGTCAACGCGGTGTTCGGCCTCGTCGTCGCCTGGGTCCTGGTGCGCTACCGCTTCCCCGGGCGGCGCCTGGTCGAGGCGCTCGTCGACCTCCCCTTCGCGCTGCCGACGGCCGTGGCCGGGATCACGCTCACGACGCTCCTCGCGCGGAACGGCTGGCTGGGGAAGCCGCTGCACGCGCTCGGCGTCGACGTCGCCTTCACCCCGCTCGGCATCGTCGTCGCGCTCACGTTCATCGGGCTCCCGTTCGTGGTCCGTACCGTCCAGCCCGTGCTCGAGGAGATGGAGCCGGACATGGAGGAGGCCTCGGCCTGCCTCGGCGCGAGCCGCTGGCGGACGCTCACCGCGGTCGTCCTGCCGCAGCTCGGGCCCGCGCTCCTGACCGGTTTCACGCTCGCGTTCGCCCGCGCGACCGGCGAGTACGGCTCCATCGTCTTCATCTCGGGGAACATGCCGATGCGCACCGAGATCGCGCCGCTCCTGATCGCCACGAAGCTGGAGGAGTACGACTACGCCGGCGCCGCCGCGGTCGCCACCGTCATGCTCGGCGTCTCCTTCGTCCTGCTCCTGGCGATCGGCCGGCTCCAACGCTGGAGCGGCGCGACGCATCGGGCGGCATGAGTACGCCCACGCTCCCGGGCCTGCGGCGCCGGCCGCAGGCGACGACGGCGGCGGCGCGCGCGCGGCCGAGCGCGCCCCGCCCGGCGACGACCGAACCGGCCCCCGTGTGCTGGGCGCTCATCGCGGTGGCGCTGGCGTTCCTCGGCGGGTTTCTGATCCTCCCGCTGGCCGTCGTCGTCGCGGAGGCGGCGCGGGCGGGATGGGGCGCCTACCTGGCGGCGATCACCGAGCCGGACGCCGCGGCCGCCGTGCGGCTCACGCTGCTGACCGCGGCGATCGTGGTCCCGCTGAACCTCGTCTTCGGCGTGGCCGCCGCCTGGGCGATCGCGAGGTTCGAGTTCGTCGGCAAGAACGTGCTCGTCACGCTGATCGACCTCCCGCTCGCGGTCTCGCCGGTCATCTCGGGGCTGCTCTTCGTCCTGATGTTCGGGCTGAACGGCTGGCTCGGCCCCTGGCTCGAGGCGCACGGCGTGGAGATCGTCTTCGCCGTCCCGGGGATCGTGCTCGCGACGCTGTTCGTGACCGTCCCGCTCGTCGCGCGCGAGCTGATCCCGGTCATGCAGGCGCAGGGCGCCGCCGAGGAGGAGGCGAGCCTGGTGCTCGGCGCGACCGGCTGGCAGACGTTCTGGCACGTCACGCTCCCCAACGTCCGCTGGGGGCTGCTCTACGGCGTGATCGTGCTGAACGCCCGCGCGATGGGCGAGTTCGGCGCGGTGTCGGTCGTCTCCGGGCACATCCGCGGCCTGACCAACACCGTGCCGCTGCACGTCGAGATCCTCTACAACGAGTACCGCTCGGCCGCGGCGTTCGCGGTGGCGTCGCTCCTCATGGCGCTCGCGCTGCTGACACTCGCCGCGGGGGCGCTGCTCGACCGCCGGCGGAGCGCGGCGGCCGACGCTCGCGCCGCCGCGCCCGGCGCTCCGCTCACTGCGACGCCGCCGCGCGCCGGAAGCGCGTCCAGTCGACGCCCAGCTTCCGCATCCGGGCCCGGAGCGTGTGCGGATTGATGCCGAGCAGCGCCGCCGCCCCGCGCTTCCCCTCGATCCGCCCCTGACACGCCGCCAGCGCGCGCTCGATGTGGCGCGCCATCGCCACGTCCAGCGGGACGATCTCCTCCGGCGGCGGCGCCACCTCCGCCGCGGGCTGCGGGGCGCGGGGCGGGAGCCGCGGCGCCGAGACGCCGAGCGCCCCGGCGACGTCGAGGCGATGCCCATCGCCGAGGATCGCGGCGCGCTCGATCGCGGCCGCGAGCTCGCGCACGTTCCCCGGCCAGGGATAGGCGAGCAGGAGATCCAGTTGCTCGGCGGTGGGGACGAGCGGCGCGCCCCGCAGCCGCTGCCCCGCCCGCCAGGCGAAGTGCATCGCCAGCGCCGGGATGTCCTCGGGGCGCTCGCGCAGCGGCGGGAGGTGGATCGGGAAGACGCTCAACCGGTACCACAGGTCCTCGCGGAACGCGCCGCGCGCCGTCATCTCCCGCAGGGCCCGGTGCGTGGCCGCCACGATGCGCACGTCGACGCTCAGCGTCTTCTGCCCGCCCACCCGCTCGAACGTCCCGTCCTGGAGGATGCGAAGCAGCCGCACCTGCGCCTCGAGCGGGAGCTCGCCCACCTCGTCGAGGAACAGCGTTCCGCCGTCGGCGCGCTCGAACCAGCCACGGCGGGAGGCGATCGCGCCCGTGAAGCTCCCCCGCTCGTGCCCGAACAGCTCGGAGTCGACGAGGCCGGGTGGGAGCGCGCCGCAGTTGACCCGCTCGAACGGCGCCCCGGCACGCGCCGAGCGCGCGTGGATCGCCCGCGCGATGACCTCCTTGCCGCTCCCCGTCTCCCCCAGGATCAGCACCGGCGCATTCGTCGCCGCCACCTGGTAGGCGCGCTGGAGCACCTCGCGCAGGCCGCCGTCCGCGCCGATGATCGCGTCCGCCAGGTCGTTGCGCCCGAGGCGCGCCAGAAGCGCCCGCTTGTCCGCCTCGAGCGCGTCGCGCAACTGCGCCAGCTCGTGGATCCGGCCGGCGTTCGCCAGCGCGACCGCGAGCGGCTCCAGCAGCGACTGCGCGATCTCGGCGTGCGCGTCCGTTAGGCGCCGCGCCGGCGCGGCGTGAAGCGCGAGCACGCCGATGGTGCCGCCCTCCGCCGCCAGCGGCCCGAGGATCACCTCGCCGACCGTGCCCGGCGGCGCCAGGAGCGTCGCCAGCGAATCGCCGTCGCCGGCCACGCCGCGTAGCACCCGGCCGCGGTGCGCCCAGGCGAGCAGCGCCTCCGCCTCGCCCGCCGCCAGCTCCGTCCGCAGCGCCGGCGGCGAGGCGGCGCCGGCGCGGCACGGCACGGCGGCGAGCGTCTCGAGGCGCCGCTGCACCAGGTCGAGGCGGCGCACGGCCAGGTACTCCACCGGGATGTGCTCGGAGAGCAACCGTGCAACCCGTTCTGCGACGTCGCCGATCTCGCGATGGCGGCAGACTTCCCGCCAAACGGCCAGCAGCAGCGACATGGGGTTCCGCGGTGCGCGATGCCGGGCCGGTCGGGGTGATCCCGGGCCACGGCGGAGAGGCGACTACAATATGGCATGGCCGGCCGCGGGAGACCACGACCGTGCCGCGGCGCGGGGCACCGACCCCCGGGCCGCTTGACACCGCGCCTCGGGGCGCCTATCTTCCGCCCGACAATTGAAGCCCGTGGTGATTTGCCGCCGCTTGCCGCCACGTTAAACAAGGTGCTAAAGAGCGATCGCCCGGCGGCTGCTTCCGCCCGGGCGCTTTCGTTTCTGGGGACCGACACCATGATCGGCCGGAATCGCTCCAGCACAATGTCGATGCGGATGCGGATGGCGTCGCCAGCGGGAGAGGCGGCGGCGCATCGACGCGTGCACGTGTAGGCGCCGCCGGCAAGCCGGTTCCAGGACCCCGGCCCTCTCCCGCGAGAGGGCCGGGGTTTTTTCGTCACCGGAGGTTGGAGTGGAGGTCAGGAGCGAGACCGTGGAGGCGCCGGCGGACTGTCGCGGCGCGGCCGGGTCGGGCGAGGCCGCGGCGGGAGAGCTGGTGGTGCTGAAGTTCGGCGGCACGTCGGTCGGCAATCCGCGGCGGATCCGGCGCGCGGCGCAGCGCGTGCGCCGGCAGGTGCAGCGTGGCGCGCGCGTCGTTGTGGTGGTGAGCGCGGCGGGACAGTCGACCGACCGGATCCTGCGCTGGCACCGGGCGGTGGCGCCGGGGGAGGGGGGTCAGCCCATCGGGCGGGAGC
>JADGGV010000168.1 GCA_019689775.1 Gemmatimonadota bacterium | reverse complement strand
GCCCGCGCCCGCGCCGGCGGGCCGCGGGGGGGCCCCGGGGGCCGGGCGTTCGTAGCTTCCGCGGCCGACCTCCACAGGGGGAGCATGCCATGATCCCGATCGCGCTCACGATCGCCGGCAGCGACAGCGGCGGCGGCGCGGGCATCCAGGCGGACCTGAAGACGTTCCAGGCGTTCGGCGTGTTCGGCACGTCCGTGATCACGGCGCTGACCGCGCAGAACACGCTGGGCGTGCACGGCGTGCACGCGGTGCCGGCCGAGTTCGTGCGCGCACAGCTCGACGCCGTGGCGGCGGACCTGTACCCCGCGGCGTTCAAGACGGGGATGCTCGCGACCGCGGCGCTCGTCGCGGAAGTGGCGGACGGCGTGCGGCGCCACGCGCTCCGGAACTTCGTGCTCGACCCGGTCATGGTGGCCAGCAGCGGAGACCGGCTGCTCGACACGGACGCGGAGGCCGCGCTGGCCGAGCTGCTGGTCCCGCGCGCCACGCTCGTCACGCCGAACCTCGACGAGGCGACGCTGCTCACGGGGATTCCGGCCAACGGCGAGCCGTCGATGCGCGCGATGGCGGAGGCGCTGGTGGCGCGGGGCGCGAAGGCCGCGCTCGTGAAGGGCGGGCACCTCGAGGGCGACGTCGTCGCCGACGTGCTCTTCGACGGGCGCGACTTCCACGTCTGGCGACGCCCGAAGCTGCGCACGCGGCACACGCACGGCACCGGCTGCACGCTCTCGGCCGCCGTGGTCGCGGGCCTGGCCGCGGGCGCGCCGCTCGAGAGCGCCGTCGCGGCGGCGCTCGCGTTCGTCGAGCGCGCGATCCGCACGGCGCCCGGGCTCGGCGCCGGCCACGGGCCGCTCAATCACCACGCGGCGGCAGCTCCGGCCGCTCCTCCCGCCGCGATCGCGCCCGACGCCCCCGCCTAGCCGCACGCCGCGCGCCGCGTCGGGCGCCGGCGCGCTCAACGTCCGGCCGGCTCGGCGACCCACCAGTCCGCCACGTTCACGAACGCCCCCCGGATGTCCATATCCGTCCCCTGGAGCCGGCGGTTCACCAGGAAGAGGTCCGGATAGAAGTAGAGGAACGTCCACGGCTGCTCGGCGCGCAGGATCGCCTGGAAGCGGTGCCAGAGCGGGACGGCGCGGGCGCGGTCGGTGATGACGGCCGTGCTGTCGAGGATCCGGTCCACCTCGGGGTTGCGGTAGGACGCGAGCTGGAACGGCGCTCCGAGCGCGGCGGAGTGGAACTGGTCGCGCATGTTCAGCCGGAAGTCGGCCTCGTAGCCGAGGAGCGCGGCGTCGAAGCGGCGCGCCGGCGACGTGATGTCGGCGAAGAACGTCTTGGCCTCGGCCTCGCGGGTCGTCACGCGAACGCCGAGGCGGCCGAGCTGGGCGCGGACCAGCTCCGCCAGGTTGCGGCTCACGTCGTTGCCGGCGGGGATGAGCAGCTCGAAGCCGAGCGCGCGGCCGGCGGCGTCCTCGAGCGTGCCGTCGCTGTCCCGGTCGGCGTAGCCCGCGGCGGCGAGGAGCGCCCGGGCCGAGTCCGGCGCGTACGGCAGCGGCGGCAGCGTGGCGTCGTACGCCCAGTGGTAGGCGCCGATCGGGCCGGCGGCGAGCTCGCCGTAGCCGTCGCGCAGGACCTTCAGGATCTGCGGCCGGTCGATGCCCATGGCGAACGCCCGGCGTACGCGCGGGTCGGCGAGCTGCGGCCGCTTCGCGTTCCAGGCGATGAACGAGAGCTGGCGGGCCGGCTTCACGATGCCGCGCAGCCCCGGCTTCGCCGCCAGCGCGCGGAACTCCCGCGCCGGCGGAGCGGTGGCCAGGTCGACGTCGCCCGCCTGGACCGCGACGACCTGGGCGGAGTTCTCCGGGATGATGCGAACGATGAGCCGGTCGAGGTGCGGCCGCCCGCCGAGCGCCGCCGGGAAATCCGGGTTCGCCTCGAACGTCCAGCGGTCGTTCGCACGGTAGCTGACGAAGCGGAACGGCCCGTCGGTGACCGGCCGGTGGTTGAACGCCGCCTGCCGCAGCCGGGCCGGCGGCACGCTGTCCAGCGCGTGCTTCGGCACCACCGGCAGGAACGGCAGCCCCGCCAGCGGCTCGGCGTGCGGCCTGAAGTGGAAGCGCACCGTGTAGCTGTCGACCACCTCGGCGGAGGTCCAGCCGGCGAAGTAGTCGCTGTTCGGGTACGCCGTCTCCGGCGCCTTCGCGCGCTCGAACGTGAAGGACGCGTCCCAGGCCGTGACCGGGACGCCGTCGCTCCAGCGCACGCCGCGCCGCAGGTGGAAGACGACGCCCGTGTCGCCCAGCAGCTCCCACCGCTCCGCGAGCCGGGGGCGGTACTCCAGCTCCGGCCCGTAATCGATCAGTGGCAGGAACAGCGCGTAACGGTTGATCTCCTGCGCCCAGCGCAGGGCGGAGACGAGCGGGTTCGCGAAGTCGAGATCCCCGTTGATGGCGACGACCGCGGTCCCGCCGTACGGCGCGCCGTCGGCCCCGCTCGGGCCGGACCGCGCGCTGTCGGCCGCGCCGCCGGCGGCGGCCGGCGCGGACCGGTCGCCGCACGCGGACAGGACCGTGGCCAGCGCGAGGATGCAGGTGAGCCGGGCAGCAGCTCGCGACGGCATCGTCGGGGCTCCGTTGATGGATGGATTCGGGCCGGATCGGGGAGGCCCCCGGTAAGTATCGGCCGCTAACTGACGCGAGACAAGCGAGCTAGGCCAGCTCGACGTCCGGGAGGCGCTGGAGCTCGGTGAGGATCCCCCGCAGGAGCGCGGTGAAGCGGCCCGCCGCCTCGGCGCCGGCCGCGACCACGTCGGCATGGCTGAGCGGCGTCGCGGCGACGCCCGCCGCCGCGTTCGTGATGAGCGAGACGCCGAGGACGCGCACGCCCAGCGCCCGCGCGACGATGACCTCGGGGACCGTGCTCATGCCGACCGCGTCGGCGCCGAGGCGGCGGAACATGCGCACCTCGGCGGGCGTCTCGTAGCTCGGCCCGGCGACGGCCAGGTACACGCCGCGGACGAGGCGGATCCGCCGCTCCAGCGCGACGCGTTCCGCGATCGCGCGCAGACCCCGGTCGTACGGCTCCGACATGTCCGGGAACCGCGGATCGCCGGGAATGACCGGGCCGATCAGCGGGTTGCGCCCCATGAGGTTGATGTGGTCCTCGATCAGCATGAGGTCGCCGGCGCGGAACGCCGGGTTCACGCCGCCGGCGGCGTTGGTGACGATCAGGGTGCGCGCGCCGAGCGCGGCGGCGGCGCGGACGGGGAGCGCGAGTCGCTCGGGCGGATGCCCCTCGTAGAGGTGGAAGCGCCCCTGGAGGGCGAGACATTCGACCCCCTCGGCCCGGCCGGCCACGAGCTGCCCCTTGTGCCCCTCCACCGTCGAGGGCGGGAAGCCCGGGATCTCCGCGTACGGGATCCGGACGGCATCCTCCAGCTCGTCGGCGAAGCCGCCGAGCCCCGACCCGAGGATGAGCAGCACCCGCGGCCGTTCGGTCAGCCGCTCATGCAGGAACGCGAGCGTCTCGGTCATGCTCCGCATGGGCTCAATCCGCGACCGTGGCCGTCTTCCCGAGCGCCGCCGGAGGGACGGCGCGGCCGACGACCCCGGCGAGCGCCACGATCGTCAGCACGTAGGGGATCATCGCGACGAACTGCGACGGCACGACCGAAACCGTCTGGAGCTGGATCTCGAGCGTCTCGGCGGCGGCGAAGAGGAGGCACGCGACGCCGGCGCGCGCCGGATCCCAGCGGCCGAAGATCACCGCCGCCAGCGCGATGAAGCCGCGGCCGGCCGTCATCTGGTCGCTGAACTGGTGCTGCTCGAGCGCGAGGTAGACACCGCCGAGCGCGGCGAGCGCGCCGGAGAGGAGCACGGCGAGGGTGCGCACGCGCGGCACCCGGATGCCGAGCGATTCGGCGGCCTCGGGGTGCTCGCCAACGGCGCGGAGCCGCAGCCCGAACGGCGTGCGATGGACGAGCCAGGCCGTCAGCGGCACGGCGAGGATCCCGAGCCACAGCAGCGGGTTGCCGAGCGAGGAGAGCAGGCCTCGCCCCGCCTCGCCGAAGCCCGCCACGCGCGGCGAGTTCGAGGCGCTGTCGAAGGCCAGGAGCAGGAAGAAGCGCGTAGCGCCGATCACGAGCAGGTTGATCGCGATCCCGACGATCACCTGGTCGGCGCGGAAGCGCACGACGCAGAGCGCGTAGAGCGCCGCGAGCGCGACGCCGACGACGACGCCGGCGGCGATGCCGCCCCAGGCGCCGCCACCGTAGAAGTCGCCGATGACGGCGCCGAACGCGCCGCCGAGCATGAACCCCTCGAGGCCGAGCGCGACGAGACCGGAGCGCTCGGAGAGCACGCCGCCGACCGCGGCGAAGAGGAACGGCACGGCGATGCGGACTGTCTGGAGCAGGAAGCCGAGGACGATCATGCGTCGGTCCTCCCGCGCGAGCCGCGCAGCAGGCGGCGGACCTCCGGGACCGTGACGGCGACGGCGAGGATGACCACGGCCTGGAGCACCTCGACCATCTGCTTGGGCACCACCGCGTGGATCGCCAGCCCACCCTGGGAGAGCGTGGCGAAGAAGAGCGCGGCCAGGACCACGCCCAGCGGATGGTTGCGCCCGACGAGCGCGACGGCGATGCCGAGGAAGCCCGCGCCACCGGCGAACCCCTCCTCGTAGTACCGCTTGTAGCCCAGCACGAAGTTGACGCCGCCGAGCCCCGCCAGCGCCCCCGAGATCAGGAACGCACGCAACCAGACCCGCCCGACGTCGACGCCGCCGTACTCGGCGGCCGCCGGCTGGAGGCCCACCGCCCGCAGGTCGTAGCCGGCACGCGTGCGGAACAGGTACCACCCGACGAGCGCGGCGACGCCGATCGCGACCAGGATCGCCAGATTCGCCGCGGACCCGTGGAACGCCGGGATCAGATCCGCCAGGCGCGCCACGCCGCCCGCATGGATCTCCGGCGTGTGCAACGTCTCCGGCACGTGCAGGTGCGCCGCCACGATGTAGTTCAGCAGCGCGAGCACGATGAAGTTCAGCATGATGGTGACGATGACCTCGTGGGCGCCGACGCGCGCCTTGAGCGCGCCGGGCACCGCGCCGGCGGCGGCGCCGCCGAGCGCCGCCGCGAGCGTCGCCAGGGGGATCGCGATCAGGCCCGGCGTCCCCGCCGGGAGCGCGAGGCCGACGAGCGCCGCGAGGAAGCCGCCCGCCGCAAGCTGGCTCTCCGCGCCGATGTTGAAGAGCCCGGCACGAAGCCCGACGGCGACCGCCAGACCGGTGAAGACGAGCGTCGTCGCCTTGAACAGCACCTGCCCGAGGCCGTACGCGTTCCCCCACGTCCCGGCGAGCAGGAGCCGGTAGACCTGGCCGGGCGGCTGGCCGACGGCGAGGATGAGCAGGTCGCCGATGACGAGCGCGAGGAGGATGGCGACGAGGGGTGGGACGAGCGCCTCCTCGAGGAGCGCCCGCGTCCGCGGCGCCAGCAGAGAGGCACGACGGACGCCCGTTGCCCGGCTCACGCGGCCCCCCGCCCGGCGCCGGTCATGTACTCGCCCACGATCTCCTTGTCGGCCTGCCGGCGCGGCAGGAGCGCGACGATCCGGCCGCGATACAGCACCGCGATCCGGTCGGAGAGCGCGAAGATCTCGTCCAGGTCGGCCGAGACCAGCAGGATGGCCTTGCCGGCATCGCGGGCGCGGCGCAGCTCGGCATGGATGAACTCGATCGCGCCGACGTCGACGCCGCGCGTGGGCTGGGCGGCGAGCAGGGCCGAGAAGTCGCGCCCCATCTCTCGCGCGATGACGATCTTCTGCTGGTTCCCGCCGGAGAGCGCCCGCGCCGGGAGCGCGGCGTCCGGCGGCCGGATGTCGAAGCCGTGGATCTTCTCCCGCGCGTTCCGGCCGATCCGCTCCCGGTCGAGGACGCCGCGCCGCGCGTAGCGGTCCTGAAGCCCCAGGATCAGGTTGTCGGCGACGGAGAAGTCCAGGACGAGTCCGCGCGCGTGGCGATCCTCCGGGATGTGGGAGAGACCGGCCGCGGCGCGCTCCCGCGGTCCGAGCGCCGACAGCTCCCGCCCGCCCAGCCGGATGGAGCCGGACGCCACCGGCCGCAGCCCCGCGATCGCCTCGACCAGCTCGGTCTGGCCGTTCCCCTCCACGCCGGCGACGCCCACGATCTCGCCGGCCGCGATGGCGAAGCTCACGCCGTCGACCGCGACGCCGCCCCGCCCGCCGCGCACGACCAGGTCCCGCACCTCGAGCGCGCCGCCGCCACCCGCCGGCGCCGGCGCCGCCGCCGCGGCCTCCGCCGCCAGCGCGACGTCCCGCCCGACCATGGCGCGCGCAAGCTCCGCCGGCGTGGTCGCGGCCGTCGCGAAGCGCGCCACCGTGGCGCCCTCGCGCATGACCGTGACCGCATCGGAGATCTCCATCACCTCGTCGAGCTTGTGCGTGATGAGGATCACCGTGCCGCCGCCGTCGCGCAGCCGGCGCAGCACGCGCCAGAGGTCCTGCACCTCCGGGGGCGAGAGGACCGCCGTCGGCTCGTCCAGCACCAGGGTGCGCGCGCCCCGAAAGAGCGTCTTCAGGATCTCGCACCGCTGCGCCTCGCCCACGCTCAGCTCGCCGACGCGGGCATCGGGCGGGACCGCTAGCCCCGTCTCCGCCGCCAGCTCCGCGACGGCGCGCCGCGCGCGACCGAGATCCAGCACCGGTCCCTTCGTGAACTCCCGCCCGAGCACCACGTTCTCGGCCACGGTCAGCGTCGGCACCAGCATGAAGTGCTGGTGGACCATGGCGACGCCGGCGGCGATGGCTTGCGCCGTCGTCCAGCCGGTGACGTCCCGACCGTTGACGCGGACCACGCCGGCGTCGGGGCGATACAGCCCGGCGAGCACGCGCATCAGCGTCGACTTCCCCGCCCCGTTCTCGCCGACGAGCGCGTGGATCTCGCCGGCGCGGACGGCGAGGTCCGCGCCGCGGTTGGCGCGCACGGCGCCGAAGCTCTTCTCGATCCCCACCATCTCCACGGCGAGGCCGGCCGCGCGCGCGCTCACGCTCACGCCCCCCCGGGAACGGTGATGCGGCCGGCGATGATCCCCTCCCGGATCCGCTCCACGCGCGCGCGCACGGAGTCCGGGATCAGGTCGCGGTTCCGCGCGTCGTAGACGTAGCCCACGCCGCCCTCCTTCAAGCCGAACGAATAGATGCCGCCGGTGAACGTCCCATCCCGCACGCGCTTCGCGACCTCGAAGACGGCGGCGTCGACGTTCTTGACCATCGACGTCAGGACGTGGCCGGGCGCCTCGTCGTACTGGTCCGAGTCGACGCCAATGGCGTAGTTGCCCGTCTGGCGCGCCGCCTCGAAGACGCCGAGACCGGTCGAGCCGGAGGCGTGGAAGATCACGCGAACGCCCTGCTGGTACTGACTGAGCGCCAGCTCCTTCCCCTTCGCGGGGTTGCGGAACGCCTCCGGCGTCGCGCCCGCGTACTGCGCGATCACCTGGCAGTCCGGGCACACGTAGCGCACGCCGGCGCGGTACCCGTCCTCGAACTTGTGGATCAACGGCGAGTCCATGCCGCCGACGAAGCCGACCTTCTTCGAGCCGCCCGCCAGCGCCGCGATCGCGCCGACCAGGAACGAGCCCTCCTCCTCGCGAAACTTCAGCGCCGCCAGGTTCGGCGGCGGCGGGACCGGGCGCCCCGCCGAATCCACCTTGAGCGCGTAGTCGACGCCGGCGAACGCGACCTTCGGGTACTCCAGCGCGAGCTGCGTCAGGTCGTCCGTGAAGATGAAGCCGACGCCGACGACCAGGTCCATCCCCTCGGCGGCCAGCAGCCGAAGCCCCGCCTCCCGGTCCGGCCCTTCCCCCGGCTCGATGTAGCGCGTCTCGACGCCCAGCTCGCGGGCCGCCCGCTC
>JADGGV010000167.1 GCA_019689775.1 Gemmatimonadota bacterium | reverse complement strand
GGAGGGCGTGGAGGGCGTGATCCACGCCGAGACGTCGGAGGTGGAGGAGACGGAGGAGGACCGGGCGGTCCCGCCGGTTCCGACGTTTGTGGCGAGGGGGGAGTAGGCGTGGCGGAATGGCGGCTCGGTCGGGGGTGGACGGAGCCGGAGCTGGCCGAGCGGCTGGAGGCGGCGGGAGCGCTGCACCCGAACTTCGACGTCGCGCCCTCGCAGATGACGCGCGCGAACGGGTGGAACCGCTACTCGTCGGAGTCGGTGCTCGCGCGGGAAGGTGGGGGTGAGCCGGCGCAGGGGGGCCCGTTCGAGCGGGCGCGGGTTGCGGTGGCGGCGTACCAGTTCTCCGACCCGGCGATCGTCGTCGGTCATTTCGATGCGACCGTGCCGCTGCTCGGCCGGCGCATGCTCCTCGAGATCAAGGTTCTGGGCCTGCACTACCTGAACGCCGTGGTGGTCGCGGCGGTGCGGGACGACCGCGACGCGGAGCGAAGCGCGTTCAGCTTCCGCTACGACACGCTCGAGGGTCACATCGAGTGCGGCTCGGAGTCGTTCCTCCTGACGAAGGACGGGGCGACGGGCGAGATCCGGTTCCGCGTGGACGCCTCATGGCGGCCCGGCGAGTTCCCGAACCTGTGGAGCCGCATCGGGTTCCATCTCCTCGCCCCGCGCTACCAGGAGCGGTGGCACCGCGCGGCTCACGGCCGCCTCTTCCTCCTCGCCCACTACGGCAAGCTGACGCCGCCGCGACCCGGCCGCGGGCACCTCGTCCACGCCGGACCCGACGTCGTCTTCGAGTCACTCCCTGCAAGGCGGCGCTCATGAACCGAAAGCAGAAGGAAGCGATCTTCGTGGCCGCCGGCTTCGGCGTCATCGCCGGGCTGCGCAGCCTGTCCGCCCCGCAGTTGCTCGGCCGGGGGCTGTCGCGCCGGCGCCGGCGGCGCGGGCGCCTCGGCCGGATGCTCGGCTCCCGGGCGGCCGTGTGGCCGCTGCGCGTCGCCGCGCTCGGCGAGCTGGTCGTGGACAAGCTCCCGGGCGTCCCCGCCCGCACGGATCCGCTGCCGCTCCTGGGCCGGGCGGCCACGGGCGCGCTCTGCGGGCTGGCCGTGGCCGGCGAGCTGGGCGTCGACGCGCTCGCGCCGGCCGCGGCCGGCGCGGGAGCGGCCGTGGCGGCGGCGTTCGCGGCGTACCACCTGCGGCGCGGCGCGGACCGCGCGCTCCCGGACGCGGTCGTCGGTCTGGCCGAGGACGGGCTGGTGCGGGCGGTGGGCTCGCGGTTCGCGGACGCGGCGGTCTGATACCTGTAACGCGTTCTGGTAGCGTGTGTTACGGGCGCCGATCGGCGCCCGTGGCGGTGGTATCGTCCTTGCCCGCCATCGATCGCTCCGAGTGCGATGGCGAACGGCCCACCCGGGCAGGGACGAGGCTCTGACATGGAATCAATCGAGGCCGAACGGACACCGCGGCCGAGGCGGAGGGGCGGCTCGAGCACATTGGCCGTCCTGCTGGTGATGACGGCGCTGGGGGTGACGGTGGTCGGGGCGCTCTGGTTCACGTGCGGGCTGCGGGGGTGCCCGGACGTGGAGACGCTCCGCTCGTACATCCCGGAGGAGGCCTCCGTCGTGCTGGACCGGCGCGGCGAGGAGATCGGCCGGCTGTACCGGGTGCAGCGGCGGATCGTGCCGCTGGACTCGCTGCCGGAGTACGTACCGGCGGCGTTCGTGGCGGTCGAGGACCAGCGGTTCTGGACGCACAACGGAGTGGACTGGCTGCGGGTGCCGGGGGCGCTCCTGGCGAACGTGAGGTCGCGGGGGGTGGCGCAGGGGTTCAGCACGATCACGATGCAGCTTGCGCGCAACCTGTTCCCGGACCGGCTGCCGGCGCGGCAGCGCACGGCGGTGCGGAAGCTTGCGGAGATGCGGGTCGCGATGGCGATCGAGGATCGGTTCGGCAAGCGGGACATCCTCCAGATGTACCTGAACCAGATCTACTTCGGTCGGGGCGCGTGGGGGATCGAGGCGGCGGCGCAGGAATACTTCGGCAAGCCGGCGACGGCGCTGACGCTCCCGGAGGCGGCGTTGCTGGCGGCACTGCCGCAGGCGCCGTCGCGGATCAACCCGCGCGACGACCGGGCGGCGGCGCGGGCGCGGCGCGACCTGGTGCTGACGGAGATGGCGCGGCAGGGGTGGGTCACGGCGGCGCAGGCGGCGGCGGCGAAGCGCGCGGCGGTGACGCTGCGGCGGGGGAGCGACGAGGACGCGGAGCGGAATGCGCCGTACTTCCTCGAGGCGGTGCGGGAGGTGCTGGAGCGGCAGTTTGGGGAGGGAGTGTACACGGGGGGGCTGCGGATCCACACGACGTTGGATTTGCCGACGCAGCGGGTGGCGGAGGCGGAGCTGGAGCGGCAGCTCGAGGCGATCGAGCGCGGCGCGTACGGCTCGTTCCGGGACGTTCGTTACGGCGATGCGGCCTCCCGGGCGGACGCGGAGGGGGGGCCGAGCTACCTCCAGGGGGCGCTGGTCATCCTGGATGCCGCGACCGGGGACGCGCTGGCCTGGGTCGGCGGCCGGGATTTCGGCGACTCGCGTTACGACCGCGTCACGGAGGCGCGGCGCCAACCGGGGAGCGCGTTCAAGCCGTTCGTCTACGCGGCGGCGGTGCAGGCGGGGTACCCGCCGACGTACCGCCTGACGGATACGCCCGTCCGCTTCGCGCTGGATCGCCATCGCAGTTGGGCGCCGAAGAACTACGACGGCGTGTTCAAGGGGCCGGTGACGATGGAGCAGGCGCTGACGGAGTCGCGCAACGTGCCGACGATCGAGCTGGCGCGGGCGGTCGGGCTGGACCGCGTGATCGACACGGCGCACCAGCTCGGGATCGAGTCGGAGTTGCCGGCGGTGGCGTCGCTGCCGCTGGGCGTGGGCGGGGTCACGCCGCTGGAGCTGACCGACGCGTACGCGGCGTTCGCCACGCTGGGGAGCCGACCGGAGCCGCGGCTGGTCCCGCGCGTGGAGGACCGGGACGGCAACGTCGTGTGGGAGCCGGCGCCGCAGGCGACGCAGGTGCTGGACCCGGCGGTGGCGTTCGTGATGAACGCGATGCTGCGGGGCGTGGTGGACCGCGGGACGGGGATGGCCGTGCGCGCGGCGGGGTTCGGCGGGCCGGCCGGCGGCAAGACGGGCACGACGAACGACGGCGCGGACGCCTGGTTCGTCGGGTTCACGCCGCGCCTCGTCGCCGGGATCTGGATCGGCTTCGATCGGCCCCGGCCGATCGCGGAGGATGCCTCGGGCGGACACCTGGCGGCGCCGGTCTGGGGGCGGATCATGGCGCGGGTCGCGAGCGGACGCGGCGGGTGGCAGCCGCCGCCGGGCGTGGAGCGGCTGTGGGTCGAGCCCACCGGCGCCGTCCTGGCGGGGGACTGCCCGCCGCCGACCGACGCGCGGAGCATCTGGTTCGTGCAGGGGACGGCGCCGGCCGCCGGCTGCGCTCCGGCCGGGTACGCGGCCGCGGACAGCACCCCATGGGGCGACACGCTGCTGAGCGCGGACAGCGTGGCGCCCAGCGCCGGCGGATGGCTCGACCGGCTCCGTCGCCGGCTGTTCGGCCCGCCACCGTCCAGCGTGCCGCCGGCGGCCGAGCCGTGGCTGGAACCGCGCGATTCGGGTCCGGTCGAACCGCTACCGGCCCCGCCGGTGGCGCCGCCGGAACCTGCGGACACGGTGCGGCCGGCACCCGCGGACACCCAGTGGCCGGCGCCCGCGGATACGCTGCGGCCGGCGCCCGCGGATACGCTGCGGCCGGCGCCCGAGCGGCCGCCGGGGGAACGGCCGCTGCTCGGTCGACCGGTCCGGCCGAGCGCGGCGCCGAACCCGGGGCGCCCAGGGCCGGGCCCGCCACCGGCGCGCCCGCCGGCGCTGCGAGAGGCGCCGGAGATGTCCGGCGCGGCGCGACCGCAGGACGCGCCCGGCGGTCGGCATTAGCCGCGTCCGCCGCCCGACATCCGCCGCTGCCGCGCCCCGTACGAGTCGCGGGCTTCCCCGCGCCCGACAGGCGGCGCCGCGGGGTGGGGAGGCCCGTCGCTAAATTCTGGCGCAATTTGACAGACCGCGCCCCGCCCGCCACTCTCAAGCGCTTCCCGGGTCCGATCCCGGGCCGATCGCGGGCCCGACCGCGGGCACGACGCACGAACAACGAGGCCGGCCGGCCTCTCCTGAATCCGTCGGAGGAATCCCGATGCGCATGCTGGTGCTCGGGGCGGGGCTCCAGGGCTCCGCCTGTGCGTTCGATTTGCTCCAGAACCCGAGCGTGGAGCAGGTGATCCTGGGCGATCTGCGCGTGGACGCGCTGCCGCCGTTCCTGGCGCGGTGGCGCGACGATCCGCGTCTGCGCGTGGAGCGCGTCGATGCGCGCGACCGCGAGGCGGTGCGGCGGCTGATGGCGGGCGTCGACGCCTGCATGAACGCGCTGCCGTACTACTTCAACCTGGCGGTGACGGAGGACGCGGTCGCCGCGGGGATCCACTACTGCGACCTGGGCGGGAACACGGAGATCGTGTTCAAGCAGAAGGATCTGGACGCCGAGGCACGGGCCAAGGGCATCAGCGTGATTCCGGACACCGGGCTGGCTCCGGGGATGGTCAACATCCTGGCGCAGCTCGGCATCGAGCGGCTCGACGAGGCCGAGACGGTGAAGATCCGCGTCGGCGGTCTGCCGCAGCAGCCGGAGCCGCCGCTGAACTACCAGATCGTCTACTCGCTGCACGGCGTGCTCGACTACTACACGACGCCGGCCTGGGTGCTGCGGGACGGGGAGCCGCGCCAGGTGGATGCGCTCTCCGAGCTGGAGGACGTGGAGTTCCCGGCGCCGCTCGGCACGCTGGAGGCGTTCCAGACCGGCGGCGGGCTGTCCACGCTTCCGTGGCGCTACAAGGGGAAGCTCCGCGAGATGCAGTACAAGACGCTGCGCTACCCGGGGCATGCGGCGATCATGCGTGCCATCCGCGACCTCGGCCTGCTCTCGCTCGAGCCGGTGACGGTGGGCGAACAGCAGGTCGTGCCGCGTGACGTCTTCATCGCCGTCGTCGGGCCGCGGCTGGCCAAGCCGGAGGGGCGCGACCTGGTGGCGCTCCGCGTCGAGGTGGAGGGGACCAAGGGGGGGAAGCGGCACCGCATCATCTACGACTGCATCGACCGCTACGACGAGGAGACCGGGATCAGCGCGATGGAGCGCACGACGGGCTTCTCGCTGTCGATCACCGGCCAGATGCAGGCCGAGCGGCGCGTGCGCAGCGTCGGTGTGCTGACGCCGGACGAGGCGATGCCGGGCGAGGCGTACGTGCGCGAGCTGGAGAAGCGCGGGATCCGGATCGAGACGCGGGAGGAGTAGAGGGTCGAGGCGCCACCCCGGGGAATGCAACTTGCCCGGCTGGGCTGCCGCGGCCGGGATGGCTCCGGCCGGGCGAGCGACCCGGGGAGCGGGCAGCATGGCGGGTGCACACCTCGACCGCCGGCGGGGGGCGGGGATCTGGCCATGGATCGGCGGGCTCGTGGTGCTCGGGCTGGCGATCTGGGCCATCATGGAGCTGGTGGACACGAGGAAGGACCAGGCGGCCGCGGCGGTGACGAATGGCGATGCGCCGCCGCCGGCGTCGCCCTCGCCTGCCGCGACCGCGGAGGGGGCGCCGGCTGTGGCGCCGCCCCCGACGACGCAGATCGAGGCGCTTCTTCCGCTCGGAGCCGAGGACGAGGGGCAGCGGGTCGTGGCGAGGGGGGAGGTGGCGGGCGAGGCGACGGCGCGCGGCTTCTGGTTGCGGATCGGCCCCGCGACCGCGATCTGGGCCGCGAGCGATCAGCTCCCCCGGACCGGCCAGCGGGTGACCGGCGTGGCCGGCGTGCTGCGGCGGCCGCCTCCCGGAAGCGTGGGACGCTGGCTGTCGGCGGCGAAGTACGCGCCGGCGGCCGGCGCGACCGTCGTCGAGGACCTCTACCTCGACACCCGCGTCACGGCGGGCACGCCGCCGGGCGCGTCGGCGGCGGCGAGCCCCGCGGCGCGCGACAGCGGCCGAGCCCGCTGAGGCCGCCCCTGCGTCGCCGTGAACGGGCGCTCCCGGCCGGGGGGGCGCCCGTTCCGCATGCGGTCGGGCCGCCCGCGGGGATCCTCCAGAGCGGGCGCGGGTTGCATCCCACGGGCGCCCGGAGCGCTCCGGGCCATGCGCTGGCGGAGGTGCACCATGAGACGGTCGGCGTTGGCGACGATGATCGTGCTGCTGCTCGGGCTCCCGCGGCTGGCCGCGGCCCAGGCGGCGAACACGGAGATGCTGCGGCGCTCCTTCACCTACCTCGGCGACGCGCTCACCATCGACATCACGGCGGACGCGCCCGGCCGGATCCGCCTCATCCACGGCGCGGACGGCGTGGTCGAGGTCACGGCCCGGGCGGCGGAGGGCTTCGCCGGCATCGGGGCGCCGACGCTCGAGGGCGGGCACCTGACGCTCACCGCCGTGGGCGCGAAGCAGGTCGAGTACCTGGTGGCCGTCCCCGCGGCCACCCGCGTGCAGGTCGTGTTGCCCGGCCGGGAGGGCGCGGAGGTGTTCGGGCGCACGAGCCGTACGGCCACCTGGAGCTGGCCCGCGCCGACGAAGCCCGGCACCGAGCGCTGACGGCGCGCGGGCCCGCCGACCGCCACGGGCGCCGGACGGCGGAACGCAGAGGGAAAGGACGGGCAGGTCGATCCCGACCGCCGCCCGCACGGGGCGGTGGCCGGGGGATCGAGGGGGGAGCCAGGGCCGCTGGCTCCCCCCTCCGTCGTCCGGCGGCCCGCGCGGGCGGCCCGGCACGCCCGGCCGGGAACCGCGCCGAACCCATGAAATTCGCGGATTCCCCACCCCGCCGGCCGGGTGACTCGATCCTCGCGCCGCCGGGGCGAGCGCCGACTTCACCGCGCCGGCGGCGGGGTTCGCGCGGGTGGCGCACCCGTCGTCGCCCTGGCGCGCCCTGCGCGTGGCGGGCGGTTTTCAACGAAAATTGGAAACCGGGAATCTTCCGGCGTGGCAACCCCTTGAGTCTCGGGGGCGTTTCTTTTATCTTGTAACGGTTTCCGCTAGAGGACGCGGGTCCTGGAACATTCCGAAAAAACCGTGGATTTAGCAGGAAGAGCGGCGACGCGCCGGGGGCATGGCTGGTGGGGCGTCACCGCGAAAGGAGATCCATTGGCTACTACGATGCTGGAGCGCGAGCCGCAGGCGACGACGCCGGTGGCAGCGATGGACGACGGCGAGCTGGTGGCCGCGCACCTGGCGGGCCATCCGCTGGCGTTCAACGAGTTGTACGCGCGGTACCGCGACAAGCTGGTGCACTTCATCGCGCGGAAGACGGGCGATCGGGATCGCGCGGAGGACCTGGTGCAGGAGGCGTTCATCCGCGTGACGCGGCATCTGCACCGGTTCGACCAGTCGAAGAAGTTCTCGACGTGGATCTACACGATTGCGGGGAATCTGTCGAAGAACGAGCTGCGGAACCGTTCGCGGAGCCCGCTGGTGCTGTTCCAGAAGCTGACGACGCACTGGGAGTCGGAGCATCGGCCGCTCCAGTTCGAGGATCTGGGGAGCCGGCCGGACGATATGTACCGGAAGCGATTCCTCCAGGATCTGGTAGAGCGGACGGTGGAGCAGCTTCCGGAGCATCACCAGCTCGTGTTCCGGCTGCGGGAGCTGGAGGGGAAGAGCTACGAGGAGATCGCGGAGATCACGGGTGTGAACCTGGGGACGGTGAAGAGCCGGTTGCACCGGGCGCGGACGAGCTTCGCGGAGCGGATCGAGCCGCACCTGAACTGAGCGGGGGCGGGGCCGGCCGGTGGGGTCGGCGACTCAGGGTGAGGAAGACGAGGCGCGCGGCCGGGATCGGCCGGGCGCCTCTCGCGCATCAGGCGACGGAGGGTGCGGC
>JADGGV010000166.1 GCA_019689775.1 Gemmatimonadota bacterium | reverse complement strand
CCTCATTAACTCAGGACACCTGCGCCATTTTGCCGGTGCAATAGCCCGGCGCTCCGCACCCCACATCCTGCCATCGCGGCAGTAGCACCGTTAGCCCCCGGTGCGGCAGCGCCATCCACCGCGCTTGCGGGCGAACCCGGTCGGGTCATGCCGATCCACCGCACGGTGTCGGCGTGGGCCACTGAGGACTTGGAGATCAGCGCACACGGTGCGCGGCGGCGCAGGCCTTGGTGGGGCGGCTGCCCAGGCAGACGCCGCACTGCTAGACCGGCCGCACGCCATTGTCAGAGGGTGTTTGCACCTTCTCCATGGCATTGCTCACCCCCTGCCGGAGTCGTCCGAGGACCCTATGGACTACGCGCAGTGGTTCGCGACGGTGACCGGGTACGACGGCCCACATGACTGGCAGCGCCGACTGGCGGCGGAGAGCGAGTGTGAGGATCGCCTCCTTCGGATCCCGACCGGGATGGGGAAAACGGAGGGCGTACTCGCCGCGTGGGCGTGGCACCGTCTGGTCCGTCAGGACCCCGCCTGGCCACGCCGCCTCGTCTGGTGCCTGCCGATGCGCGTGCTCGTAGAGCAAACGGTCGACGTCGCACGCCGGCTCCTCGATGCGATATCCGCCGCGGGGGGCGTGACGGGCGAGGCCGCGCCCGTGGTACGCGTGCACGCGCTCATGGGCGGACTCGAGGCAGAGCCGTGGCATCTGGAGCCGGAACGCCCAGCTGTGTTCGTCGGCACCCAGGACATGCTCCTGTCGCGCGCGCTGAACCGCGGTTACGCCGCGGGCCGCGCGCGCTGGCCGATCGAGTACGCGCTGCTCAACCACGACTGCCTCTGGGTCATGGACGAGGTGCAACTGATGGACGTCGGACTCGCGACGAGCGTCCAGTTGCAGGCGTTCCGGCGCGAGGATGCGCGGGCGGCGATCCGGCCGTGTCACACCTGGTGGATGAGCGCGACGCTCCAGGCGGATTGGCTGCACACCGTGGACTCCGCGGCGTGGCTTCCGACGCTCCGCGACCGCGCGGTCCGCATCCGGCCGGAAGAGCAGACCGGGGCGCTGTGGAACGTGGAGAAGCCGGTCGTGACCGTGCGCATCCCAGCCACCGAGGACAAGGACTGCGCGCGGCTAGCGCGCGCCGCCTGGGATGCGCATCTCCGCTCGAGCGGAGATGGACAGGGGAGGGTGACGCTCGTCATCGTCAACCGCGTCGAGACCGCCATCGCGGTCCACGATGCGCTCGATCGGCTGCGCACCGGGGCCGCCGAGCCCCCGGATCTCCGCCTGGTACACGGCCGCTTCCGCCCGCTCGAGCGGCGCACCTGGTCGCGGGAGTTCCTATCGAGGGCTGCGTGCGAGGACCCGCGGACGGACCGGATCATCGTCGCAACCCAGGTCGTGGAAGCCGGGGTCGACGTCTCGGGCACCGCACTGGTAACGGAACTCGCGCCGTGGCCGAGCCTCGTGCAACGGTTCGGACGCGCCGCCCGCTATGGGGGCACGGCAGCCATTACCGTCGTTGATCGGGACGCGCGCGGGAAGCATGCGCTGCCGTACAGCGAGGTGGAGCTGAGCGCGGCCGCGAGAGCGCTCTCGGAGCTGGCGGATGTCGGTCCGGCGGCCCTGGAGCGCTTCGAAGCCTCGCTCGAGCGCAACGATCGCGCGCGCCTCGAGGAGCTTTATCCGTACGAGCCGCTCCACGTCCTGACGCGGCGTGAGAGCGACGAGCTCTTCGACACGAGCCCGGATCTGGCGGGCGCCGACCTCGACATCAGCCGTTTCATCCGGACCGGCGAGGAACGGGACGTCCTCGTGTGCTGGGCACAATGGGACGGGGGCGACGGCGCCGCGCCGACGCCTCCCGCCCGCCTCGAGCCCACCGGCGATGGCCTGTGTCCCGTCCCGGTTCACCTGGCGCGCCAGTGGCTCCTGGCGGATGGTCGATTGAAGTCGGGGCTGTCGGCCTGGGTGTGGGACTATACGGGTGACTCCTGGCGCCGGTTGGGAGCTGACGACTGCTATCCTGGCCAGGTGATTCTCGTCGACGCCGCGTGCGGCGGGTACGACGTACGCCGCGGATTCACCGGCGCCAGGCCGCGGAGGATCGACCCGGCGATCCCGGTCGCGGGTGCATTCTCGCTGGCCGCGACGGACACGGCGGCCGACCGGGCGCAGTCGCGCGAGGATCTAAGCGCGCGCGATCAGTGGAAGACCATCGCGACCCACGGACGGGAGGTGGGCGCCGAGGCTCGGCGACTGGCGCTCGAGCTGGGGCTGGATGACGAGTCGGCCGCGCTCCTCGAGCTGGCCGGCAGAGTGCACGACTGGGGGAAGGCTCACCCGGCGTTCAACAGCTCGATCGGCGATGCGCCGAGCGGACGGCGGCCGCAGCGGCCGGACCTGGCGAAAGCGCCGCCCGGGGCGTGGGCACCTCCCGACCGTCTCTACTGCGGCGATCCCTCGTCCGGGCCGCGCCGCGGGTTCCGCCACGAGCTCGCCTCGGCGTTGGCGCTGTTCGGGCTTCTCCGACAGGTGGATCCGGACCATGAGGCGTTGCTGGGGCCGCATCGCGCCCTCATCGACGCAGGCGTGGTCGAGGCGGATCCGGTGGCGGATGATGCGCCCGTCGCCTCCAGGCTGGCCGACGAGCTGCGCGCGCTCAGTGCCCACCGCTTCAATCTGCTCGCCTATCTGGTCTGCTCGCACCACGGCAAGGCGCGTGGCAACTGGCACGCCACGGAGCACGATCAGGCGTTCCCGGTCCACGATGGACGGTTCACCGGTAGCGGGCAGCCGCTGCTGGGCCTCCGCGACGGGGACACGCTCCCTCCAATCTCCCTCGTGGCCGGGGATGGAACGCTCGCCGACGTCCCCGCGCTGACGCTCCACCTCGATCTGGCGGCGATCGGTCTCTCGGCGCGCTTCGGCGCGAGCTGGAGCGAGCGCGTCCACAGCCTGCTCGAGGCGCACGGCCCCTTCGCGCTGGCATTTCTCGAGGCGTTGCTGCGCGCGGCCGATGTGCGCGCCTCGCGGCTGGAAACACCGGATCCGTTGCTCCTCGGCGAGGGGGGTGCCGCATGACGGTGCACGTGCACGCTCTGACAGGGTGCAGTCCGACCCCGCTCGGTCATTACCTGAAGGGGCTCGGCGTGCTCCGCCTCGTGGCCGAGCAGAAGGATGCCCAGGCACGCGGGTGGTGGAAGGCGGACACCTTCCATCTCGCTACGGCCCTCGATCACGACGCGCTACTGCGCTTCTTTCTCGAGGAGTACGCGCCCACGCCGCTCGTCGCGCCGTGGAATGGTGGAACGGGCTTCTATCCCAAGGACAACAAGCGAGGCATCGACGGGCTGCGGAACAGCGTCGCACCTCGGCTCGCGCCGTACCGAGCGGCGGTCGAAGCGGCCGCCGCGATGGCCGCCGGCAGGAACGAAAGTCCGAAGGACGAGGCGAAGAGTGCGCTGCTTCGCGCGGCGCGGCAGCGTTGGCGCGGCCCTCTCCTCGAATGGCTCGACGCTGCGGTGGTGCTGGACGCCGACGGGGAACCCGCCTACCCCGCGTTGTTCGGAACGGGCGGGAACGATGGTCGCCTCGACTTCACGAACAACTTCATGCAGCGGCTGGTGGACCTCCTGGATACGGCCCACCCTCTCGCGCCGGCGCGCGAGAAGGCTCGCGACCTCCTGCGCGCCTCTCTCTTCTCCGAGCCGGAGCCGGGCCTCCCGTGGGGACCGCCGGGCCAGTTCCTCCCTGGCATCACCGGGGGTGCCAACGGATCGACGGGCTTCTTCGGGTCCGCTCCGCTCAATCCGTGGGATTACGTTCTGATGCTCGAGGGCGCCCTGGTCTTCATCTCCGGCGTATCCCGTCAGTCCAGGGTCCAGGCCCTGCCGCAAGCTGCCGCGCCGTTCGCGGTGCGGGCCTCCGCCGCCGGGAGCGGCACGACCGCGGCAACGGACAAGACCCGGGGCGAACAGTGGATGCCGATTTGGGAGGCACCTGCGACGCTCGTCGAGTTGCGCGGCATGATCGCCGAGGGCCGTAGCCAGCTCGGCCGACGCGCCTCCGCCGGCCCGCTGGAATTCGGCCGGGCGATCGCGCGCCTCGGCGTCGCCCGGGGCATCACAGCCTTCGAGCGGTACGGTTTCATCGAGCGCAACGGCCAGGCCAATCTCGCCGTCCCGCTAGGGCGTTGGCCTGTGCGCGCGCAGCCGCACCAGGACCTGCTGGACGAGGTCGCGGGTTGGGTCGAGCGCCTCGGCCGCGCCGGCGATGCCAAGGGTGCGCCCGCGTCCGTGGCGCGAGCGGCACGCGCGTGCGAGGAGGCCATGCTGGCATGCTGTCGGGATGGGAACGACCCACGCCGCTGGCAGACCCTCCTCGTCGCGCTGGGCGCCGCCGAGGCCGGGCTCGCGACGAGTCCGCGGTTCACCGCAGAAAAGAGGCTCAGGCCGCTGCCGCGGCTGAGCGCCCGATGGCTGGCCGCCGCCAACGATGGGCGCGCCGAGCTGCGCCTCGCCCTCGCGCTGGCCGGCCAGCACGGCCCCTCACCCCAGGACCACGCGCCGGACCTGGTCGACCCGGTCCGGCGGCATTTCCTCCCGCTCGACCGGACGGGTGAGCGCTTCGAGATCCAGGAGGATGCGCTCGCCGCGCCGGCGGACCTCGTCTGTAAAGGTGGCTCGCTCGAGGCGGTCGCGATCGCGCTCGTCGGGCGGCGCATCATGGAGGCTGGCCGTCGGGGTCTGCCACACCTACCGCTGGTTCCGGTACCCGGGACCGAAGCGCGCGTGGCGGACATCGCCGCGTTCCTCGCCGGCGACGTGGACGACGCGGCGGTTCTGGGGCTGGCGCGCCCGCTCATGGCGTTGGACTGGCGCAGGTTCGCGCTGCCCCCCGGCTGGCGTCGGGCTCCGGCCGGCGAGGCGGGGGAGGTCGCGCTCTACGGCATCTTCCGGCTTGCGCTCTGGCCCGGACCCGTCACGGTCCCGGGATCGCCGGACGCGCCGGCGACAGGCGCCGTGGACGTGGGGCTCGATCCGGCGGTCTTCACCCGCCTCGCCACCGGCGACGTGCAGCGCGCCGCCGTGGCGGCGTACCGGCGCCTCAGCGCCGCCGGCCTGCGGCCGCACGTGCGCGCGGCGGTCGGCTCGGCCGCACTCGCCCGCCGCCTGGCCGCCGCTCTCGCATTTGCGCTACACGCCGGCGATGCGGCGGCGCTCGTCGAGCGCCTGACCCGGCCGGCCTTGAAAGATGACGATCCGCAGCACGACGACCCCTCCATCACGCGAGAGGAGAAGGCGACGCCATGACGATCGATCTGACGCCGTTGGAGAATGCCCGCAGGCTGCTGCTCCGCGTCCCGCTCCGGCCGGTCCAGGGGCACCGGTTCCAGCCGACCGGCTTCCCGGACCTCGGCGCCGCGACCTATCAGGTCGGCGACACGCCGTGTCTTCTCGTGGAGAGTCCGCAGAGCATGGCGAACCGGCTGGAGCGCGTGTGCTGGGACGATGCGGAGAACGACCTGCGCGAGCCGCTTCGCGGCCTCAGCTACATCCGCGTGGAGCGAGATAGAGCCTATCTCACGAGCTCCATTACGGAGGCCCACCGGATCAACAGCCCGTACATCCTCGAGAGCGGCGACCGCACGTTCCTCGAGGCGCTGAAGGACGCGGTCGCCCCGCTCGCGGAAGGCCCGATCGATCGGCGCGCGCTTGCGCGGACGCTGCTACGGCTGGACGTCAACACGCTGCTCCACGGTGTATTCCTCGCGAAGAAGGAGCTGGCCGGCGGGCGGCTGCGCGTCGCGCGGGCCCTGTCGGCCTTCATCGAGGCCGAACGCACGCAGGTCGTCGCGTCGGGCGGTGTCAAGAACGACCTCGTGAATCCGTCCGGCGACACCACGAAAGGCTTCGGCAACGTGCCGTTCCACCGCGAGGAGTACACGGCGGAGGAGATCACGGCGTACTTCAACCTCGATCTGGGGCAGATCCGTGGCTACGGCCTCGGCGCGGACGTCGAGCGACTGCTGATCCTCCTCGCGCTCTACAAGATTCGCGCATTCCTCGACGGTGATCTCCGACTCCGTACGGCGTGCGACCTGACGCTCCGGGATCCCGGCCCGATCCGCGCGGACGCACCGGCGGGCTTCGTTCTCCCGGAGCTGACCGAGCTGACGGCCGATCTGCGCGAGGCGATCGCGAACTGCCGGGACCGCATGGCCGCGGTGACGACGGTCTCCTACGTCGCGTGACGGACGGCGACGATGCCGACCATCGCGCTGGGATTCCCGGGCGGGCGCTACCACGCGACGCCGTGGGGGAGCCATGTGAACGAGGGCGTGGTCGAGTGGCCGCCGAGTCCCTGGCGCGTGCTGCGAGCGCTCCTCGCGACGGGGTTCACGAAGCTCGGCTGGACGACGGTCCCGGACGAGGCCGCGGCGCTCGTAGCCTCCCTGGCCGGTACCCTGCCCGCCTACCGGCTGCCTCCGGGCACGGTCGCGCAGAGCCGCCACTTCATGCCGGTGCCGGCCGGCAGGTCCGAGACGACGACGAAGGTGATCGACGCGTTCGTGCGGCTCGACCCGTCGCAGGAGCTGCTCATCCACTACCCGGTGGCCATCCCGGCGGCGCAGATCGAGGTTCTCACGAGTTTGGTGAGCGCGCTCGGCTACCTCGGCCGCGCGGAGAGCTGGGTCGAAGGCCGTCTGCTTCCGGACGCGGCGCCGGATGAGACTTGGAGCGTGCCGGCGCCCGATTCCGGCGCCGCCCTCCCCGATCGTGGGGGCGACCAGATCGCGTTGTTGGCCCCCGTTCCCGCCGATGTCTACGCGCAGTGGCGCGCCGAGGCCGTCCGGCACGCCGTCGAGCGGGCGGAGGCGCAGAAAGGCCGCCCCATCAGGGCGGCGGAGCGCGAGAAATTGACCGCGCCGTATCCGGCCGACCTCGTCGCCTGTCTCCTGACGGAGACCGGTCAGCTCCATCGCCTGGGCTGGAACCAACCACCGGGCGCCCGTCGCGTGCTGTACGTGCGCCCCCCGGGCACGCTCGAGCGGCGGGCGCCGATGCCGGCGCGACGGCGTGGAGGCACCGAACCGGTCGAGGCCGTCCTACTCGCGCTGGCGTCCGACCGGCGCCGCGGCCAGGTGCTCCCGCCCTTCACGCGCTGCCTCCCACAGGCCGAGCTATTGCACGAGTCGCTCCTGAGCATGCTCGGAGATGAGGCCCCGCAATGCGCCGCACTGACCGGGCGGGACCCCGCGACCGGCCAGCCGCTTCGCGAAGCACACGTGCATGCCCACTACCACCCGCTCGACCTCGACGAGGACGGGCGGCTCGATCACATGCTGATTTACGCCCCGATGCATCTCGACTCGCTGGCACAGCGGGCGTTGCAGCGCGTGCGGCGGACATGGACCAAGGGCGAGGACAACGACATCATCGTCACGTGGGCCGGATCGGGGTCGCTCGCACAGTTCGCGTCGCAACTGCGGCATCGATCCGGCCGGGCGGTGGCGAGCCTCGCGACGGCCGATCGCTGGGTCAGTCTCACGCCGTTCGTGCCGCCGAGGTACCTGCGCGCGCGCGGTCACACCCTGGAGGAGCAGGTCGCGGCGGAGCTGCGGAGCCGGGGATTCCCGCAGCCGCGCGAGATCGTCGTTCTCTCTCGCGAAGAGGTCGTGCGTCGCGGCCTTCTGCGCTTCGTGCACACGCGGCGCGCCGGAAAACCCCAACCACCTGCTCCGCTCGCGTTCGGTCTACGGCTGGTGTTCGACGAGCCGGTCACGGGACCGATCGCCCTCGGCTACGCGAGCCACTACGGGCTGGGCATCTTCGCCGCGGAATCCTGAACGGCGAGCCGATGGTGGGCCGGCCGGGAGCGCGCCGGCGTTCGGGGTTGAGCGCCGCCTTCGCTCGCGCTCCCGCCCCCGGCCGTTCGGGAGGGGGAGCGGGAGGGCGAC
>JADGGV010000165.1 GCA_019689775.1 Gemmatimonadota bacterium | reverse complement strand
CCGCACCTCCGCCGCCGCGCCCACCCCCGGCGACCGGCGCACGCGCGTGGCCGTGGCCGCCGCGCGACCGTGACCGGCGCGACGCCCTCCGCCCGCCCGCGCCGACCGCGGGACACGGCGCTCGCCGCGGCGCCACCTGTTTGCCTCCGGGGTGGCGAACCGCTAGTGAATCCTATACATTGGTGCTTGCCGCGTTCGCGGCCGCTCCCTGCCCGTATCTCGTTTTCTCTCGACGCAGAGAGGAGGCGCCGCCCATGCCCGCTCCGTTCCTCAGCTCCGAGGAGTACGACGAACGCGCCCATCGCCTGTACGACGCCGGTGATTACGACGCGGCGCTCGATGTCCTGAAGGAGGGCATCACGCTCTACCCGAGCTCGGTCGAGCTCCAGGTGGGCCTCGGCTACACGCGGCTCGCGCGCGAGGAGTTCGCGCTGGCGCGGCAGTGCTTCGAGCGTGGGCTCGTGCTGGACCCGGAGCACGAGGAGGGGCTGGTCGGCCTCGGCGAGGCGCTGCTGCGGCTCGGGCGCAGGAGCGAGGCGCTCGAGCTGTTCGCCCGCGCGCGCGAGCTCGGCTGCGCCGAGGACCTCGACCTGATGCTCTCCATGGGGCGCGCGCTCTACCGCGAGCAGCTCTACGACGAGGCGCGCGAGGTCTTCACGGAGGCGGTCGCGCACCACCCGACCAGCGGCGAGGCGGAGGCGGCGCTCGGCTACACGCTCCATCGCCAGGGCGACGAGCTGTCGGCGCGGCGTCGCCTGCGCCGCGCGCTCGAGCTCGAGCCGCACCTGCACGAAGCGCGGACCTTCCTCGGCCACCTCTTCTACGACCGCGGCGAGTGGCAGCGCGCGCTCCAGGAGTTCGAGACGGTCGCGCCGGAGGATCACTTCGACACGCTCGCGATCTGGCGGGTGCTGGAGCTGAAGCGGGCGCTCGAGGGGCACGAGCCGGGGAGCGAGCGTCTGGCTCCCTGGGAGGCCCGGCTCGAGGAGATCGAGGCCGCCATCGACCCGATCGACGAGCTCCTCGCCGAGATCGAGGGCGGCGTCGCGGAACTCGAGGAGGGGCCCGCCGACGGCGTGGTACACCGTGTGCACACGGCCGACGGCCTGGTGCTGAGCGGGAGCTGGCGCGAGATCGTGCGCCGGCTCCGCGACGCCCGCGGCCTCCCCGGCGAGGCGATCGCGCAGTTCATGCGCCGCGAGGCGGAACGGGAACGCGCCCGGTCCGGCGTGCGTATCCCCACGGACGATCCCGAGGCGTTCCTCCGGGCGAGCGCGCGGGCGGGGTTACTGCGAATCGAGTGCTGACCGGATGATCGAGGCCTCTCGCGTTCTCCATCCTCTCGACGAGGCGGCGAACGCGGTGGACAAGCTGGTCCTCTACGAGAGCGCCGCCGAGCTCGGCGGCGCGATCCAGACGACGTGGCACGCCGTCGAGCGGTCGCTCCGGCTGCTCGTTCGCGCCGACGAGCGCGCGCCGGAGCCGGTGCGCCTGGCGGCGCTCTCGCCCGTCGACCTCCCCTTTCCGCGCGTCCTCGAGACGCTGCGCCAGCGCAACCTGCTCACGCTCGACCTGGCCGGCCGCATCTACGAGCTGTCCCGCGCCGCCGAGCGCGCCGCCCAGGGCGACGTGCGCGCCTCCGACGCCGACCTCGCCCACGGCGTCGTCGCCGACCTCCGCCGCGAGGTGCACGCGACGGTCGAACGCCCGATGCAGGCCGTCGCGCACCACGCCGTCGAGACCGGCGCCGTCGAGGAGCCCGTTCACCCGGTGCCGCCGGCGCCCTCGCGCCGGGCGTGGGTCGTCGCCGTCGCCGGCGTGCTCGTGCTGGCCCTCGTCGCCGCCGGGATCTACGCCCTGCTGGCGCGCCGCGGCAACGCGGCGATGAAGGAGGCCATCGCGGCGTACCAGGCCCGGCGCATGGGCGCCGCCGAGCAGGGCTTTCGCAAGGTGGCCGAGGCCGATTCCGACAACGTGACGGCGCGCCTCTACCTGGCCCGGATCTACCGCACGCAGGGGCGCTACCGCGAGGCGGGCGAGGTGCTCCAGCAGGCGACGGCGAAGGCGCCCGACGACCCGGACGTGCTGCGCGAGGTCGGCCACCTGTTCATGGCGCTCGGTCGACCGGTCCCCGCAGCGGCGCGCTACGAGCGCGCCGTGCAGCTCCAGCCGGACGAGAAGATGAATTGGCTGGGGCTGATTCGGGCGCTGCGCGCGGCGGGCGACCCGCGCGTCGATCAGTTGGTCCCGCGCTACGAGTCCCGGTTCGGGCCGATGCCGCCGGAGGCGCGCCCGACCTCGCCGGCCGGCGCGACGTCGTAGACCGCGTCCGACCCGGCGACCGGGCCGTCGGGCGCGGCGGCGCTAGCGCGCCGCATGCAAGCCGGCGTTCACCCGCCGCCAGCACGATCCCTTTCACGAGGCACACGATAATGGACCCAGTGGTTGACCGCCTCCACCGGTCGCTGGTGGAGGCGATTCGCCGTCGGCGCTCGGACGTCGAGGCCGCGCCCGTCACGGTCGCGGAGATCTACCAGGAGCTCGTGCCCTACCGCGTGGTCCGCCCGACGGTGGGCGTCGAGCTGAACGCCGACTACGAGGCGGCGCTGTTGCGCCTCCTGGCCGGGGAAGGGGACCGGGTGCGGCTCGAGCCGGCCGAGGCGCGCGAGCTGCTCCGCCGCGAGCTGGCCTCGCCGAACCCGGACACGGGGCTCTACCGCCGCTTCGCGGCCTGCGAGGTCTGGGTCCGGCCGGCAGCCGACTCGGCCTCGGCCGCGCCGGCCGGCGGCGACGCTGCCGCGCACGCGCGCTTCGCGCCGGCCTCGCCGCCGGAGGCGGAGGCGAACGCGGAGGCGGAGCCCGCCGGACCGGGGGCGGCAGTCGCGCCGGTCGATCCCGTCGCGCCCGTCGCCGACGCGTCGGCCGCGCGGCCCGCGCCGGCGGCGGGGGGCGCCGTGCGCGCGCCCGTCGCCGCGACCGACGCGGGCGCGAGCTGTGCCTTCTGCCGGGAGGGGCTGCCGGTCGGACGCGAGGTCCGCTTCTGCCCCCACTGCGGCGCGGATCAATCCACGATGCCGTGCGTTGCGTGCGGCGAGACGCTCGAGCGCGGCTGGCGTTTCTGCATCACCTGCGGGGCGGCGACCGCCGGCCCGGCGGCCACGGCTTGACGCTTGCGTGCCGGACCCCAATCTTTGCGCCCGTCCGCCGGCGCCCTGCCGGCGGCCGCGCCGATTGGAGCGGGCCCATGGCCCGCACGTGATATCCTGGCACCGACGAGGAGGGACCACCATGCGTAGCGTGGAGTGGACGAGGTGGATCGCCGTTGCGGCGCTGGCCGCCGTGGCGGCCGGGTGTAAGAAGGGCGGCGAGGAAGCGCCGAGCACGACCGCCGAGACGACGGCCGAGGCGCCGGCGCCGGCGCCGGAGCAGCCGGCGGCGCCCGCTCCGACGACCACGACGGCCGCGGTCCCGGCGAACCTCCCGCCGGGCGTGACGGCCGACATGATCAACCAGGGCCGCGAGATCTTCCACGGGGCCGGCAACTGCTACACCTGCCACGGCATGGACGCCAAGGGCACGACGCTCGCCCCGGACCTGACGGACAACCAGTACCTCAACCTCGACGGCAACGACTACAACGCCTACGTCACGCTGATCACCAACGGCGTGCCGCAGCCGAAGCAGCACCCGGCGCCGATGCCGCCGAAGGGGGGCTCGAACATCACCGACGAGCAGGTGAAGGCGGTCGCGGCCTACGAGTGGGCGCTCTCGCACGGCGGCACGCCCTGACGGCGTGATGCCGCGTGTGCAGTCCCCGGCGCCGGGCTGCTTCTTCGGGAGGCGGCCCGGCGCCGTTCTCGTGCTCCTCGTCGTGCTGGCCGGCGCCGGCTGTGATCGGACGGGGCGGTCCGTCGGTCAGCGAGCCACCCGAATGCTGCCGCTCGGCGCCGACACGCTCGAGCTCGGACCGGACGTCGCCGTGCGGGACGTGCGGCTTCGCCAGACGCCCGCCCACGCCGTCGAGCCCGAGACGGTCCGCGCCCGCCCGGGCGACGTCGTCCGCTTCATCGCCGCGGATCCACGCGGCTACGCCGTCGCGTTCGACACGGCCGCCCTCACCCCCGAGGCGCGCCAGTTCCTGGAGCGCACCGGCCAGCTCCGCGGGCCGCCGCTCGTGGCCACGGGCGCCGCGTGGGTGGTCAGCCTCGAGGGCGCCCCGGCGGGGGCCTACGCCTTCCGTTCCCTCACGGCCGACGCGCGAGGCCTGCTCCTGGTGCAGGCGCCGGCGCCGGCCCACCCATGAACCCCCCGCGCGGAGCGGCGCTTTCGGCGTGGTCTGGCGCTAAAGAGTCGGGTCCGGGCTGCCGATAACAATCCGGGACTCCTCGCGCCCGCCGCCGCGACGTCTGCCCCCATTCCGCGCGCACAGCCAGACCGACTTCATGCCCAGGATCGCTCTCATTCCCGGCGACGGAATCGGCGTCGAGGTGGTGCGCCAGGCGCGCAAGGTCCTCTCGTGCGTCGGCGAGGTCGAGCGGATCCCGCTCGACCTCGTGCAGTGGGACCTCGGGGCCGAGCAGTACCTGGCCCGCGGCGTGGCGGTCACCGACGCCGAGATGCGCGAGCTCGAGACCGGCTACGACGCGCTCCTGCTCGGCGCGCTCGGCGATCCCCGCGTCCCGGACAACGCGCACGCGCGCGAGATCCTCCTCGGGATGCGCTTCCGGTTCGACCTCTACGTGAATCTCCGGCCGGTCCGGCTGATGGACCCGTCGTTCTCGCCGCTGCGCACTGTGGCCCCGGAGGACGTCGACATCGTGATCTTCCGCGAGAACACGGAGGGCGTCTACGTCGGGCTCGGCGGCCTCTTCAAGCGGGGCACGCCGGACGAGGTCGCCATCGAGGAGGACGTGAACACCCGCAAGGGCGTCGAGCGGATCGTCCGGGCGGCCTTCGAGTATGCGCGCGCCGCGGGCCGGCGGCGCGTGACGCTCGCGGACAAGGCGAACGCGATGCAGTTCGCCGGCGGGCTCTACCGGCGGGTCTTCGCCGAGGTCGGCGAGGAGTACGCCGACATCGAGCGCGAGGCGATATACGTCGATGCGCTCGCGCTCGACATGGTGCTGCACCCGGCGCGGTACGACGTCATCGTCGCCTCGAACCTGTTCGGCGACATCCTGAGCGACCTCGCGGCCGCGCTCGTCGGCGGGCTCGGCCTGGCGCCGTCGGCGAACCTGCACCCGGGCAAGCCCGGCCTGTTCGAGCCGGTGCACGGCTCGGCCCCGGACATCGCCGGGCTCGACCGCGCGAACCCGCTGGCGGCGATCCTGACGGCCGCGCTCATGCTCGAGCAGCTCGGCTACGCGCAGGCCGCGGCCCGGATCGAGGCCGCCGTGCGCGCCACGATCCGCCAGGGGAAGACGACCCCGGACCTCGGTGGCACCCTCGGCACGGAGGCCGTCGGCGACTGGGTGTGCACGGCGCTGCGCGACGTGGCGCCCTAGGAGAGGAGTCATGGCGGAAAAGCGGAACCTCGGCCGGATCCTCCTCGAATCCGGCCGGGTGACCGAGGCGGAGATCGAGGAGGCCCTCGAGTACCAGCGGCTCCACGGCGGGTTCTTCGGCCAGGCGTTGATCGCGCTCGGCCTGGTCACGCGCGAGGAGATCGACTGGGCGCTGGCCAGCCAGTTCGACATCCCGTTCATCTTCCCGCGCCCCGAGGCCGTCGACCGCGACGCGGCCGCCCTCGTCTCCGGCGACTGGGCCCTCGCCCACCTCGCCGTGCCGATCGTCCGCACCGGCACGTCCCTCACCGTCGTCTGCGCCAACCCGCTCCAGCAGGAGACGTTCGACGAGCTGCGCGCCCGCACCGGCTACGAGATCGAGCTCGCGCTGGCCTCCGCCGCCCGGATCCGCGAGCTGATCGAGCACCTCTACGGCGCGGGCCACGATGGCGCGGAGGAGGCGCGCGCGCCGCTCCCGGTCGCCGAGTTCTTCGCCCGGGCGCTCGAGCGCCACGCCGAGCGCTTCGGCATCTCGGTCCGCGGCCGGGCGGCCTGGGGGTGGTTCTCGGACGAGGCCGACCGCCGGCGCCCGCTCGCGGACGACTGGGCCGCGGCGCTCCCCGACGCGCTCCAGCCGTTCCCGCCGGAGCGCTCCACGGATGGCGGGCTGGTCGCCTGGACCGCGGCGCTCAAGCAGCCCGGCTACACCGTGGCCGTCGAGGCGCAGGCGCTCGTCGGCGCCGGCGGCGCGGAGTACATGTTCCGCCCGCGCTACGCCGGCGACGTCGGCCGGGCCATCGCCCGCGGCGCCGCGCTCCCGCCAGCGATCGTCGCGGATCTGCGGATGCTCGCGCACGCCGGCAACGCGCGGGTCGTCGTCGCCGGGGAGGAGCCCGAGCTTGCCCGCGCGCTCCTGCCGCTCCTCCCGGCCTGCGTGCGTCCCGATGGCGTGCGCGCCGTGCACCTCTCGGACGATGGCGAGCTGCCGGGCGTCTGCACGCTGCGCCCGTCCCCCGACGTGCTGGCGGCGCTCCCGGCCTTCCACTTCGACGCCCTGAGCGTCGACCTGCCGGCCGACGAGTTCCCCGTCGCCGACGTGCTCGGCGCCGCGCCGCTCTCGTTCGTCTTCCTGCGCGAGGGCGACTGGCGCAGCCGCCTCGACCGGCTCGGCATCCGGTGGATCCTCGCCCCGTCGCGCAGCGAGCGCGGCGAGATCTCCTGGACCCTTTCCGCCGCTTCTACCTGAGCGGAGCGCAGCGCATGGCTCAGATCGATCAGTTCCTCCGCCTGATGGTGCAGCAGAAGGGGTCCGACCTGCACCTCACCTGCGGCTCCCCGCCGATCCTGCGCCTGCACGGCGAGCTGACGCGGATCAAGTTCCGCGAGCTGTCCCCGCAGGACATGCAGGCGCTGTTCTACGAGATCATGACCCCCGAGCAGCGGGCGGAGTTCGAGGCGAAGCACGACCTCGACTTCGCCTACGAGATCCCCGACGTCGCCCGCTTCCGCGTGAACCTGTTCAGGCAGCGGAAGGGGATCGGCGCGGTGCTGCGCACGATCCCGAGCAAGGTGCTGTCGGCCGACGAGCTGGGGCTGCCGGAGGCGGTCAGGAACTTCTGCGAGCTGAACAAGGGCCTCGTCCTCGTGACCGGCCCGACCGGTTCGGGGAAGAGCACGACGCTGGCGGCGATGGTCGACCTGATCAACGAGACGCGCGCCGACCACGTGCTCACGATCGAGGACCCGATCGAGTTCGTGCACCAGAACAAGCGCGGGCTGGTCAACCAGCGGGAGATCGGCAACCACACCGCCTCGTTCAGCGCCGCCCTGCGCGCCGCGCTGCGCGAGGACCCGGACGTCATCCTGGTGGGCGAGATGCGCGACCTGGAGACGATCTCGCTCGGCATCACCGCCGCCGAGACCGGGCACCTCGTCTTCGGCACGCTGCACACGAACTCCGCGGCGAAGACCGTCGACCGCATCATCAACGCGTTCCCGGCGGACGAGCAGGAGCAGATCCGGGCGATGCTGGCCGAGACGCTCCGCGGCGTCGTCTCGCAGCAGCTCCTGCGCCGGGCGGACGGCCACGGGCGCGTCGCCGCGCTCGAGATCCTCGTCGGCACGCCGGCGATCGCCAACCTGATCCGGGAAGGGAAGACGTTCCAGATCCCGAACATGATGCAGACCGGCCGCAAGGACGGCATGCAGCTCATGGATCAGGCGATCCTCGACCTGCTCATGAAGAACGTGATCACGCCGGAGGAGGCGTACACCAAGGCGCACAACAAGGCCGAGTTCGCGCCCTACCTCGACGGCGCGAAGTCGGCCCGCCCGCCCGGCGCCCCCGCCATGGCGGCGAAGTAGCGCCGGCGTCGGGCTGGCGCATCGCGGCGTGCGCGGGGTAACACCGTGCGACGGCCGCCGGTCTCCACGGGCCGGCGGCCGTCTCGTTGCCGGCCTCGGCAGCCGGCCGGTGCGGCCC